>JANPCY010000373.1:0-10502 GCA_031431175.1 Steroidobacteraceae bacterium
TGAAGAACGTCGTGCCGATCAGGAGCGCCGCGGCGACCAGCAGGTAGGACGTCTGGAAATCGAGCTTTAGCGTGTTCTGCAGGAAGAAGAGCGCATAGAACTGGCCCGTGTACCAGACCACGCCCTGGCCGGCGGTCGCGCCGAACAACGCGAGCAATACGAACTTGGCATTGCTCCACCGGCCGAAACTCTCGGTCAGCGGCGCGCGCGAGAGCTTGCCCGCCGACTTCATTTCGAGGAACACCGGGGATTCCTGGAGCTTGAGGCGAATGTAGACCGAGATGCCTAATAATACGACCGAGAGCAGGAACGGGACGCGCCAGCCCCAGGCGCGGAATACTTCCTCGCCGAAGCCCAGGCGGCTACCGAGGATCACGGCGAGCGACAGGAAGAACCCGAGCGTCGCCGTGGTCTGGATCCAGCTCGTGTAGTAGCCGCGCCTTCCATGCGGCGCATGCTCGGCGACATAGGTCGCAGCACCCCCGTATTCGCCGCCGAGCGCCAGGCCCTGGGCCAGGCGCAGCGTGACCAGCAGGATCGGCGCCCAGATGCCAATCTGCGCGTAAGTCGGCAGCACGCCGACCAGCGCGGTCGCGAGGCCCATGATGACGATCGTGATCAGAAAGGTGTACTTGCGGCCGATCAGGTCGCCGATGCGCCCGAACAGCAGTGCGCCCAGCGGCCGGACCGCAAAGCCGGCGCCAAACGTCGCGAGACTGGCAAGGAAGGCAGCCGTGTCATTGCCCGGCGGGAAGAAGAGCGCGGAGAAAAACACCGCGAGCGTGCCGTAGAGGTAGAAATCGTACCACTCGAATACGGTACCGAGCGACGACGCGAAGATGACGCGCCGGTGTGCGGCGTCGATTCCCGTTTCAGACGAGGGCATCGGCCTTGGCTGCGCAGATGAAGTCGTTATCGGACAGCCCGCCGATCGCGTGCGTGGAATAACGGATCCGGCAGTAGTTGTAGCCGATTTCCAGGTCGGGATGATGGTCCTCGACGTTGGCCACGTGCGCGAGGGCGTTGACAAAGCTCATCGTGCGCCAGAAATCCGGGAACTTCAGTTCGCGACGGATCGCGCTGCCGTCCTCGACAATGCGCCAGTCGGGGTGCAACAGGCTCATCATGCCGGCAGCGGAGTTCGCGTCATGCGGGCGCACGCCGCCTTCGCAGGGCTTGCACCTGCGTTCCTTCAATTCGTCCATCAGGCCTCCCGGCGCGGGTAGTGACGCGCGACGTAGCGTTCGACCAGTTCCTGGAATTCCTCGGCGATGCGCTCGCCTTTGAGGGTAACTGTCTTCTCGCCATCCTCGTAAACCGGCGCGACGGGCCGCTCGCCCGTGCCCGGCAGGCTGATGCCGATATTGGCATGCTTGCTTTCGCCTGGACCGTTGACGACGCAGCCCATGACCGCGACGGTCATGGTCTCGGCGCCGACATGGCTCTGTTGCCATTCCGGCATGCGCCGGCGCACGTGCTCCTGGATGCTCTGCGCGAGTTCCTGGAAGTAGCTGCTCGTGGTGCGGCCACAGCCGGGGCAGGCGACCACGCGCGGCATAAAGGCGCGCAGGCCCAGGCTTTGCAGGATCTCCTGGCAGATCCGGACTTCCTGGCTGCGATCGCCGCCGGGCTCGGGCGTCAGCGAAACGCGGATCGTGTCGCCGATGCCCTCCTGCAGCAACACCGAGATCGCAGCGGTCGAGGAGACGATGCCCTTGGGCCCCATGCCCGCCTCGGTCAGACCAAGATGCAGGGGATAGTCACAGCGCGCAGCGAGGCGGCGATAGATCGCGATCAGGTCCTGAACGCCACTGACCTTGCTGCTGATGACGATCGCGTCGTGAGGCAGGCCGAGTTCTTCAGCGCGCGCCGCGCTCGCGAGTGCGGAGACGACGGTCGCTTCGCGTAACACTTCGAGCGCATCCTGGGGCTCGGGCAGGCGCGAGTTCTCGTCCATCATGCGTGTCAACAGGTCCTGGTCGAGGCTGCCCCAGTTGACGCCGATGCGCACCGGTTTCCGGTACCGGCAGGCGAACTCGATCATCGCCGCAAACTGCGGGTCGCGCTTGCTGCCGCGCCCGACATTGCCTGGATTGATGCGGTACTTGGCGAGCGCCTCGGCGCAGGCCGGATGCGCCGCGAGCAGCTTGTGGCCGTTGAAATGAAAGTCACCGATCAGCGGCACGTCGCAATCGGCGGCCAGCAACCTGTCTCTTATCAAGGGCACCGCCGCCGCGGCTTCGTCGGTGTTGACCGTCACGCGGACGATTTCGGACCCGGCCTCGGCGAGCTCGCGGACCTGCCGCACGGTCGCCTCAACATTGGCCGTGTCGGTATTGGTCATCGACTGTACGACCACCGGGGCGTTGCCGCCGACCGTGACGCTGCCGATGCGGACTGCGACTGCTGCGCGGCGGATTGCGATCACGGCTGCCGTTGGGCTTCGATCCATGCGTCGACGGTCCTCTGGACGATTTCGAGTGGCACCGCGCCGGTCGCCAGCAGGGTGTCATGGAAGGCGCGGATGTCGAAGCGTTCGCCGAGGGCGGCCTTTGCCCGATCGCGCAGTTCCAGGATCTTGAGCTGGCCGATCTTGTAGGCGAGCGCTTGGCCGGGCCAGGCGATGTAGCGGTCGATCTCGTTGACGACGTCGGCTTCGGTCTTGGCCGCGTTGTCGAGGAAGTAATCGATCGCCTGCTGCCGCGTCCAGCCCATGTCATGGATGCCGGTATCGACGACCAGGCGCACCGCGCGCCACTGGTCGTAGGTCAACTGGCCGAAACGCGAATACGGGTCCTTGTACAAGCCGAGATCGTAACCGAGGCGTTCCGAATAGAGCGCCCAGCCCTCGACATAGGCCGTCACATCGTAGAAACGCCGGAATTTCGGCAGATCGGCCTGCTCCTGCGCGAGCGCGACCTGCAGATGGTGGCCCGGCACTGCCTCATGCACGGTCAGCACCTCGATCTCGTACTTGGGGCGAACCTCGGGCCGGTAAAGGTTGACGTAGTAGTAACCGGGACGCTTGCCGTCGATGGACGGGCCGTTGTAGTACGCGGCGGTCGTGTTCGGCGCGCTGGTCGCCGGAATCACGCGCAGGCCGTAGGGCGTGCGGTACAGCTTGCCGAACAGCCTTGGCAGTTCCGGCTCGATCATCTTCGCCGTGTACACGTAGGCGCGGAACAGCTCGTCGGGCGTCGCATAGTAGAACTGCGGGTCCGTGCGCAGGTGCACGAAGAAATCCTGCAGCGTGCCGCTGAAGCCAACCTCTCTCATGACGTCCAGCATCTCGGCCCGGTTGCGCGCGACCTCCTTGAGGCCGATCGCGTGGATCTCCGCGGGCGTCAGGTTCGTCGTCGTGTGATACCGGGCACGATTTGCGTAAAAGGCGCGCCCGTCCGGTGTGTCCCAGATGCCGACGGTCTCGCGGCAGGCCGGCAGGTACACGTCGCGAAACACGCTGGTGAAGCGCCGGTAGGCGGGCACGACCGCATCCGCGATCACACGCCTTGCCTCGGCCGTCAGGCGCTGCCGGTCCACTTCGGGCACTGCGACCGGGTACTGCCGGAAACGCTCGAAGTACGGGCTGTCTTCCGGCTTGTCGATCGACTGCATCTGCAGCTGGGGCAGCACGCGCTCCATGATCACGCGCGGTTGCGTGCGCTTTTCGGATGCGGCGCGCTGCAACTGCGCCGCGTACTGGTCCAGGTACACGGGCAACGCCGCGAGGCGCCTGAGCCAGGTATCGTAGTCCGCGGTCTTCTCGAACGGCATCATTTCGGCGGTTTCGTTCAGTGACTGCGGTCCCTCGCGGGGGCGCAATTCGTAGTACTCGGGGCGGAAGGGCACGACCGCGACCCGATTCTCGTATTCGATGCGGAACAGGTCATAGGTCAGCTGATCGGCCGATGACAACGACTCACGTGGAATCCCCGCCAGATCGATCAGCACCTGTGCGTCCGAACCATTGCGCTTTTGCTGTGCCTCTACGCTGATGTCGGGCCAGCGATCGTCGTAGCGGGTCTCGCCGCGATAGCTGGCGGTCAGCGGATTGTCGGCGAGATCCCGCTGCCACTCGCGCTCGAGCAGCGCGCCAAGGCGCGCGGCCGCATGCTCAACGGCCTGAGCCGGAGCCGGCACGAGCACCAACACTGCATAAAGCGTGGCGAGCAGGGGACTCAGGCGCCGCATTCAATGGCTCCGCTCAGATAGGCCGGCCGAAAGGCGACTATAACGCGAGCAGGCGGTCCCGGCAGGTGCCCACCGGTACGCGCGGCATGACCCGCGGGGCGAAGGATTCCGCTAGAATCCGTTTCATCGCGATCAGATCCTGCCGGAGAGTCCGCAGCAGTGCGGCGCCGAAGGCGCAATCCGCCCGGAAACGCTCAGGCACCCGAACGGCAGGAACTGGCGAACTCTGGAGAGTGGTCCTTGCGGACCCACCGAAGGGGAGCGGCCCCGGGGACGACCCGGTACCCAATCTCTCAGGTTTCAGGACAGAGGGGCGGTGGGCCGAATGGGCCCGCCGCCCCTTTTTCTTGCCATGGTCAGCCGAGGCTGCATGACGATGAATCGGACACCGCTCTACGACCAGCACGTCGCCGCCGGTGCGCGCATCGTGGATTTTGGCGGCTGGGACATGCCGGTTGTTTATAGCTCGCAGATCGAAGAGCACCACGCCGTGCGCCGCGATGCCGGCATGTTCGATGTCTCGCACATGTGCACGGTGGATCTGCGCGGCGCCGGCGTGCGCGCGCTGCTGTTGCGCCTGCTCGCCAATGATGTCGGCCGCCTGACGGCGCCCGGCAAGGCGCTGTACACCTGCATGCTGCGCCCGGACGGTGGCGTCATCGACGATCTGATCGTCTACTTCCTCGAAGAGCGCTGGTTCCGGCTCGTTGTCAACGCCGGAACGGCGGACAAGGATCTGGCGTGGATCCGCGAACGCGCGAAAGAGATCGACGTCGCGGTCGTGCCGCGGCGCGACCTGGCGATGATCGCGGTGCAGGGACCACAAGCCCGGGCCAAGGCGGCGGCATTGCTGCCGGAGGCCTGCCGCGCACGGGCCGCCGCGCTTGGCAATTTCTTCGGCCTCCCTTGCGACGCATGGTTCGTCGCGCGCACCGGCTACACGGGCGAGGACGGCTACGAGATCTCGCTGCCCGCGGAATCCGCGGCGGATCTGTGGAATGCGCTGCTGGCGGCTGGCGTGAAGCCCTGCGGACTCGGCGCGCGCGATACGCTGCGGCTCGAGGCAGGCATGAATCTTTACGGCAGCGACATGGACGAGACCGTCTCGCCGCTGGAGTCGGGTCTTGCGTGGACCGTCGCACTCGAAGGCACGCGCGATTTCATCGGCAAGGCCGCGCTCGAGGCCCAGCGTACGGCGGGTCCCGCACGCAAGCTGGTCGGATTGCTGTTGCTCGAGCGGGGTGTGCTGCGATCGCATCAGCGCGTTGTCGCCGAGCGTGCAGGCGAGGGCGAAGTCACCAGCGGCACCTTTTCGCCGACACTCGAGCGCTCAATCGGGCTTGCAAGAGTGCCGGCGGCGACCGGCGACAGCGTCCACGTGGATATCCGCGGGCGCCTGCTGCCCGCACGGGTTGTCAAGCCGCCATTCGCCAGGAATGGCAACGTCAAGATCGAATTGTGAGACGGAGACAGGAATGAGCAACATACCGGGTGACCTGCGTTACACGAAAAGCCATGAATGGCTGCGCTCGCTGCCGGACGGCAGCATCGAGATCGGCATCTCCGATCATGCGCAGGCGGCGCTCGGCGACCTGGTGTTTGTCGAAGTGCCGGAAGCAGGCCGGATGCTGGCGGCCGGAGACGCCTGTGCCGTGGTCGAATCCGTGAAAGCCGCGTCTGATGTCTACAGTCCCGTGGGCGGTGAAGTCCTCACAGGCAACGACCTGCTCGCGCAGCAACCGGAACTGATCAACCAGGATCCCTACGGGCAGGGATGGATCCTGCGGCTGCGGCCGAGCGGCGGTGCTGGCGGCGCGGATATCCTCGACGCCACGGCCTACGCAGCCGAAGTCGCGGCAGCCGGATAGATGCCTTACATACCTCATACCAGCGAAGACGTGCGCGTGATGCTCGACCGCATCGGCGCCGCCAGCATCGACGAACTGTTCGACGAGATTCCGAAGGAGCTGCGCGTGGACTCGCTGCCGGGTGTTCCGGTGGCGCTGTCCGAGATGGAAGTGACGCGCCTGCTCGCTGCGCGTGCGGCCGTTGACGGCAGGCCGCTCAACTTCATCGGGGCGGGCGCCTACGAGCACCACATCCCTGCACCGGTCTGGGCACTCGCGACACGCGGCGAGTTGTATAGCGCCTACACGCCGTACCAGGCCGAAGCGAGCCAGGGCACGTTGCAGATCATGTACGAATTCCAGTCGATGATCGCCGGCCTGACCGCCATGGACGTTTCGAACGCCTCGCTCTACGACGGCGCATCGGCGCTGGCCGAAGCCTGCCTGATGTCGGTGCGCGCGCATCGCCGCTCGAAGACCGCGCATATCCTGGTGCCGACCACCGTCAATCCGACCTGGAGGCGCGTGGCGCGGGTGATCACCAATGGCCAGGGCCTGGTGCTCGAGGAATTGCCGTACTGCACGGAGCAGGGGACGACGATTCCGCAGGCGCTTGCACGCTACGATGGACAGGACATCACGGCGCTGGTCATCCAGCAACCTAATTTCTTCGGCCAGCTCGAGGACGTCGACGCACTCTCGCGCTGGGCTCGCGCGAACGGCGCATTGATCATCGCGGCAGTCAATCCAGTGTCGCTTGCGCTGCTCGCGCCGCCCGGCGAGTGGGGCGATGGCGGCGCGGACATCGCTTGTGGCGAAGCGCAACCCTTTGGTGTGCCGTTGTCCTCGGGCGGACCCTATGTCGGCTTCATGGCAACGCGCATGGAACATGTGCGCCAGATTCCGGGTCGCATTGCCGGGCGCACCGTCGATCTGGAAGGCAAGCCCGGCTTTACGCTGACATTGCAGGCGCGCGAGCAGCACATCCGCCGCGGCAAGGCGACCTCCAATATCTGCACGAATCAGGGATTGCTGATGACTGCAGCCACGATCTACCTTTCCCTGCTCGGCCCGGTGGGTCTCGAAAAGGTTGCGAGCGCCTGTGTTGCCCGCACCCGCGAGCTGGTCGCGGCACTCTCGCTCCTGCCGGGCCTGCGCTGCGCGTTTGCGGGCCCGCGCTTTCACGAGGCTGTGCTTGTGCTTGACCGACCGGTTGCGCCGGTACTCGAATCGCTCGCGGCAGAGGGCATCATCGGCGGTCACGACCTTGCGCGCGATTACCCGGAGCTGGGCCATGCGCTGCTGGTCTGCGCGACCGAGACGCGGACCAGCGAAGACATCGCGGCCTATGCGCGGGCGCTCAATCGCGTGCTCAGCCGATGAAAGCCAGCGAGCCAGTGATATTCGAGTTGTCGCGCAGCGGGCGTGCGGCGACGGCGCAGCATCCCCCGGTGACGGAGGCTGGTCTCCCTGCGCAGTTCCGGCGACGCACGAGACCCGTGCTGCCGGAGGTGTCCGAACTGCAGACCGTGCGCCATTACACGCGGCTGTCGCAACTGAATTTCAGCATCGACACGCAGTTCTACCCGCTCGGGTCCTGCACGATGAAATACAACCCCAAGGCCTGCAATTCGCTGGCGATGCTGCCGGAGTTCCTCGGCCGCCATCCGTTGGCGCCGGTCAGCACTGGCCAGGGCTTCATGGCCTGCATGTTCGAATTGCAGGAGATGCTGAAGGCCGTGACCGGCATGGCCGCCGTGTCGCTGACGCCGATGGCGGGCGCCCAGGGCGAGTTCACCGGGGTCGCAATGATCCGCGCCTATCACCGCGCGCGCGGCGACCTGGCCCGCAACGAGATCATCGTGCCGGATGCCGCGCACGGGACCAATCCGGCGACCGCGACCATGTGCGGCATGAAGATTCGCGAGATTACCTCGCTCCCGGATGGCGACGTCGATCTTGCCGCACTCGACGCCGTGCTGTCGTCTGCAACCGCTGGCATCATGCTGACGAATCCCTGCACGCTCGGTGTGTTCGAGCGGCGCATCGTTGAGGTCGAGCGCAGAGTGCATGCGGCCGGCGGACTGCTGTATTACGACGGCGCGAATCTCAATGCGATCCTCGGAAAAGTCCTGCCCGGGGTCATGGGTTTTGACGTGATCCACATGAATCTGCACAAGACCTTCTCGACCCCGCACGGCGGTGGTGGTCCGGGTTCGGGCGCGGTGGGTGTCGGCAAGCGCCTGCTGCCGTACCTGCCGGTGCCTGTCGTCGGTCGCGACGGTGAGCGCTATTGCTGGCTCGACGAGCGCGACCTGCCGGAGTCGATCGGCCGGCTGTCGGGATTCATGGGAAATGCCGGCGTGTTGTTGCGCGCCTATGTCTACATGCGCATCCTGGGCGCCGAGGGCATGCAAAGAGTCGGGGAATTCTCGACGCTGAATGCGAACTACCTGCTGGCGCGCCTGCGCGAGGCGGGTTTCGATGCTGCCTATCCCAGCCGCCGCGCAAGCCACGAGTTCATCATCACGCTGCGCCGCCAGGCACGCGAGCTCGGCGTCACCACGATGGACTTCGCCAAGCGCCTGCTCGACTACGGCTATCATGCGCCGACCACCTACTTTCCAATGCTCGTGCCGGAATGCCTTCTGATTGAGCCGACCGAGACTGAGACGCGCGAGGAACTCGATGGCTTCGTCGATGCGCTGGCGGCGATCCTGCGCGAGGCCGAAACGGATGCCGCGATGGTCAAGGCGGCGCCCTATACACTGCCGGTGCGGCGCCTCGACGACGTGCGTGCGGCAAAGCAACTCGACGTGGCCTGGAAACCGGCGCGCGCTTGAATACGCGGCCCGACAAGATGAAGGGCACGGCACGCCTTGCGCGCGCCTTCGGCAGCACCTGGCGCGGCTTCGCTGCGGCCTGGCGCGAGGAAGAGGCATTTCGCCAGGAATGCATGCTCGCGCTCGTCGTCGTGCCTCTGGGATTCTGGCTCGGCAAGAACGGAGTCGAGCGAGTGCTGCTGGCAGGCCCGATGTTGATCGTCCTGACCGTCGAGTTGCTGAACAGCGCGATCGAGGCGACGGTTGACCGGATTGGCGCCGAACGGCATCCGCTCTCCGGCATCGCCAAGGAACTCGGTTCGGCTGCCGTATTCGTCGCTTTCGCGCTCCTCGTGCTGTCCTGGGCACTTGTGCTGCTGGACCGGTTCTGATCGCTCCGTGAGGTTGCAATGGCGGCTTTGATCTGCGGTTCGCTGGCCTACGACACGGTGATGGTCTATCCGGGCCGTTTCCGTGACCAGATCCTTGCGAACAAGATCCACATGCTGAATGTCTCGTTCATGGTGCCGACGCTGCGCCGTTATTTCGGTGGCTGCGCCGGCAATATTGCCTACAACCTCAAACTGCTGGGTGGCGATGGCCATGCAATGGGTGCCGTCGGCCACGATTTCCGGCCCTACCAGGAGTGGCTCGATTTCAATGGCATGTCCTCGAAATACGTGCGCGTGATCGACAGCGAATACACGGCCCAGGCCTACATCACCACGGATCTCGACGACAACCAGATCACGGCGTTTCATCCCGGCGCGATGAATCAGTCCCATCAACTGGAAGTGCCGGGCGACGCTGGCATCATGATCGGCATCCTCGCCCCGGACGGACGCGAGGGCATGATCGTCCATGCCGCGCAATTTGAGCGCGCCGGAATTCCATTCATTTTCGATCCCGGCCAGGCGCTGCCGCTGTTCGGTGGCCAGGATATCGAGGCTTTCATCGACCAGGCAGCCTGGGTGACGGTCAACGACTATGAGGCGCAGTTGCTTCAGGATCGTACCGGTCTGTCGACCCGGGACCTGGCCGCGCGGGTCAAGGCCTACGTAGTCACGCGCGGACCCGAAGGTTCCCAGATCCATGCCGACGGCCGGACCATCGAGGTGCCAGCCGTGCGCGCGGCACAGGTCGTCGATCCGACCGGCTGCGGCGATGCCTACCGGGCCGGGCTGCTGTACGGCCTGATGCGCGGCATTGACTGGGAGACGACCGGCCGAATTGCGTCCCTGATGGGGTCCATCAAGATCGCGAGTGTCGGCACACAACACCACAAACTCGCCCCCGGCGAATTCAAAGAGCGTTTCCATGCGGCATTCCAGTACCGGCTCGACTGAACACCCGATGCGTCGGCTGTTGCTGGTCGCAATCGCCCTGCTGCCATTCGCGCAGGCCCCGGCACAGGAAGCCGCACCCGGGTGGACCAGGACCCTGGAGCGTATTTCGACCGGTGTCGTCGCGATCCAGGTCGACGCGACGCGCGCCTTCGATACCGAGTGGAATACCTCTTCGCAGGCCACCGGATTCGTCGTCGATGCAAAGCGCGGTCTGATCCTGACCAACCGCCATGTCGTGACTTCCGGGCCGGTGACCGCGCTCGCGACATTCATCAACCGCGAGGAAGTCGCGCTGC
>JANPCY010000374.1:0-2635 GCA_031431175.1 Steroidobacteraceae bacterium
CGTGTCGTCGCTGCGGTTGCCGGGCAGGGGCGCCGGCTCGAGTCTGCGCTCGCCGATGCCACGCCGGACCGGGCCCAGCGCCCTGCGATCCAGTCGCTGTCATTCGGCACCGTGCGCTGGTACTTCGAGCTCGACACCTGCCTTACGCTGATGCTCGACCGGCCGGACACCGCCCTCGATCCGGAGATTCGTGCGCTCGCGTTGGTAGGACTTTTCCAGCTGGCGCATGGCGCGACACCGCCGCACGCGGCGGTCGCGGAAACCGTCGAAGCGACGCGCGTGCTCGGGCGGCCGCGCGCGGCGGGTTTTGTCAATGCGCTGTTGCGACGCTTCCAGCGTGAGGGCGCGGCGATCATGAGCAAGGCGCATGAAAGGCCGGAGGCGCGGCATGCGCATCCGGCGTGGCTGCTCGATGCGTTCGCGCGCGACTGGCCGGATTTGTGGCAGGTCCTGGTGGCGGCCGGCAACACCGAGCCACCGATGTGGTTGCGCGTCAACCGCAGGCAGGGGAACCGCGACGAATATCGCACGCGCCTCGCCGAAGCCGGGATGGCTGCCGAGAACTGCGCATTCGCGCCGGAGGCGCTCAGGCTTTCCAAGCCCGTGAATGTCGCCGAATTGCCCGGCTTCGCGGAAGGCGCGGTGTCCGTGCAGGACGCCGCTGCGCAGCTCGCGCCGTACTGGCTCGCGGCAACCAGTGGTATGCGCGTGCTGGACGCCTGCGCAGCACCGGGTGGAAAGGCCTGCCACATCCTCGAGCTTGAGTCCGGCATCGCGGAACTCGTCGCACTCGATGTCGATCCGGCGCGTTGCGCGCGCATCGCGGACAATCTTTCACGCCTGCGGCTTGCCGCGAAGATCGTCACCGGTGACGCAGCGAATGGCGCCTGGTGGGACGGCAGGCCCTTTGACCGGATCCTGCTGGACGTGCCCTGCTCGGGCACAGGCGTCATTCGGCGCCACCCCGACATCAAGCTGCTGCGTCGGCCGGACGACATCCCGCAGTTCGCGGCCACGCAACTCGCGCTGTTGCGCTCGGTCTATGCCTTGCTCGCACCACGGGGCCGGCTGCTGTACGCAAGCTGTTCGGTGCTGCGGGCGGAAAATGCGGCCGTGGTCGGCGAATTCCTGACGGTCGAGCCCACGGCCTTGGATGCGACCGAATCTGCTAGGCTTTTGCTGCCGGGCGTCGCGCCGGTGCTGGGCCCGGGGCCGGGCTGTGCGTTGCCCTGCGGCGCGGCCGACGCCGATGGCTTCTATTACGCCTGCCTAGAGAAGCGGGCCTGAGGAACCGGCGTGCATTTGACGCGATGGCGACATCCCGGGCTGGTCTTCATCGCGACAATGCTGTGCGCGGCACTGGTCCTGCGACCGGCGGCGGCCGACGATGGCCGCTTCGAGATCCGCAATGCCTATGTCGAGCTCGTAGCGGACGTCTGGCAGCTCGATGTGCGGCTCGACCTCGGCCTTTCCGAGGCGGCCAGGCAGGCCTTCGACGAGGGTGTGCCGCTCACGCTGCAGCTGGAGGCCGAGGCGACCACGTCACGGCGTTTCCTTCCTGACGAGACAGTCGTATCGCTGACACGGCAATGGCAACTCGCGTACGACGCGATTGCGGATCGCTTTGTCGTCACCGATCCGCTGAGCGGCGAGCGCTCAAGCCACGCCTCGCGCGAGGAGGCACTCGCGGCGCTCGCACGGATCAGCGCGCTGCAACTCGCGGATACATCGCAACTGCCGCCGGACGGGCGGTTCGAGATGCGCGTGCGCGCATCGGTCGAGATCGGCGAGCTGCCTGCCGCGATCAAGATGCTGCTGTTCTGGAAGAGTTGGTCGCGCAACACCGACTGGTACGTGTGGAGCGTGCGGCCATGACGCGGCGGTGGCTACCGATTGTAGTCGGCGTCGGCATCGTGGTCTGGGTCGTGGCGCTCGCGCTGCTCGCGGTCACCGCGGAAGGGTCGCAGCGCTTCGGGCAGCTGCAGCCGTGGATCCTCCTGATCAATATCGCGGGCGTCGTCGTGCTGCTCGCCCTGATCGGCGGCCGGTTGACCGATTTCGTCCGCGAATGGCGCCGGCACGTGCCGGGCTCGCGATTGCGCGGCCGGACAATCCTCATGTTCGGCGGGCTCGCGATCGCGCCGCTGTTGCTCGTGTTCACCTTCTCCGTGCTGTTCCTGACGCGTGGCATCGACAGCTGGTTCCACGCCGAAGTGCGCGAAGGCCTGTCGGATGCGCTCGGCCTGTCGCGTGCGGCGCTCGACCTGCGCATGCGCGAAATCCTCGAGCGTACGGAGCGAATTGCGGACGACCTGTCTGAACTGAATGGCAGGAGCCTGTACGCGGCCCTCGACGACCATCTGGGTCTGGCAGGTGCCGACGAACTGATCGTCACGAGCGCGGGCGGGCAACCCGAGGCTTACAGCACCGCGGGCATGCAGCACGGGCTGCCCGGCGTGCCGCAGGAGGGGCTGCTGCAGCAGGTCCGCCAGGGACGTCCCTTTGTTAGCCTCGAGCCGGCACCGGGCGGCGGTTACCTGATCCGTGCGGCGACGCGCATCGGCGCGCCACAGAGTCTGCAGGGTTCGCGCCTGCTGATCGCGACCTACCCCGTGCCGCAGCGTCTCGCCGATCT
>JANPCY010000375.1:0-1752 GCA_031431175.1 Steroidobacteraceae bacterium
TGAGCATGGCCTGGTTCACGACCATCTTGTGCATCGCCAGGTGCGCGCTCGGGACGCCGGCGATGCGCAAGGCGAGCTTCAAGGTCGCGGCTTCGAGGTCCGGCGCCGGCACCGCCATGTTCGCCAGGCCCCATTGCGCAGCGGTTGTGCCGTCGAGCGTATCGCCGGTGAACATCAGCTGCTTGGCGCGCGCCGGGCCGATGCGATAGGTCCACATCGCCGTTGTCGGGCAGCCCCAGACGCGTGTGGGCATGTAGCCGATGCGCGCGTCTTGCGCCATCACGAGCAGGTCGCAACACAGCGCGATGTCACTGCCCCCGGCCACCGCATAACCGTGGACCTGGGCGATGCTGGGCTTGCGGCAGCGCCACAGGCTCATGAAGTCTTCGGTGTAGCCCTTCATCGCCGCATAGTCGGCCATGGCGTCATACGGCAGCGCCTCTTGCTGGCAAGGGTGTTCGGCGCGGCCGGCGCCGAATTCGACGAGGTCGTAACCAGCACAGAATGCGCGGCCGGCACCGTCGAGCACGATCACGTGAACTTCGGCGTCGGCCTCGGCCCAGGCCACGGCTTCGCGGATTTCGCGCGGCATGTCCTGCCCGATCGCGTTCAGGCGCTGCGGGCGGTTCAGCGTGATGCGCGCAATGCGCGGGTGGGCGGCGTCTTTGCGCGCAAGCAGGGTGTTGAATGTGGGCATGGTGGCGCGACGCGGAGTGACCTGCGCGGCACTGTAATGCGGGCGGGCCCGGGCCGCTGCGACAGCACCCGATAATCAGCATTTTTCATGCTCGACCCCAAGCACGCGGCGCCCACGCCGCAAGCGCTTCGCCACGCACTCGGGCGCTTCGCCACGGGCGTGACGATCGTCACCTGCCGCGACGCGCATGGCGCCCCCTCGGGCCTGACCGCCAACTCGTTCGGCGGCGTGTCGCTCGAGCCACCGCTGGTGCTGTGGTCGCTGCGCCGCGCGAGCCCCAACACGCCGGTCTTCACCGCCGCCACATCGTTCAACGTGAACGTGCTGAGCGAAGCGCAGATCGAACTGTCGCGCCACTTCGCTTCGCGGATCAGCCACAAGTTCAACCTCGGCTCCTGGAGCGATGGCCGCAACGGCGCCCCGGTGCTGGCCGATTGCGCGGCGGTGTTCGAATGCACGAGCGTCGCGCGGCACGACATCGGCGACCACTTGCTGTTCGTCGGCCAGGTGAGCAGCGTGACCGAATCGAACCTGCCGCCGCTGCTGTTCCATTCGGCGCGCTATCACAAGATCGGCAAGGTGGTGTGAGATTGCGACCGAGGCGACACGATGACGGCGAATCCGATGCTGGCCATTGACATCCCCAGTCTCGAGGCGATCCGCGCCAACCGCGCGCGCATCGCGCCGTACATCGTCACGACGCCGATTCGCCGCCTGGAAGACGACGCGGTTTGCGCGGCGGTGGGCGCGTCGACGCAAGTCTGGTTGAAAGAAGAGTTGTTCCAGCGCACCGGCAGCTTCAAGCCGCGCGGCGCGCTGTCGGTGATGCTCGACCTGGACGCGGCGCAACTCGCGCGCGGCGTCACCGGCGTGTCGGCCGGCAACCACGCGATCTCACTCGCCTACTGCGCGCGCAAGCTGGGCAGCACGGCCAAGGTGGTGATGCCGCAGAACGCGAACCCCTACCGCGTGCAGATGTGCCGGGATCTCGGCGCGCCGATCGAACTCGTCGTCGATGTGCACCGCGCCTTCGAGCGTGTGAAAGAAGTCGAGGC
>JANPCY010000376.1:0-2038 GCA_031431175.1 Steroidobacteraceae bacterium
CGAAGATGCGCGCTTCGCCGCAATGACCAGCGCAAATGTCTCCGAACTCGGATCATGGCTCGCCGATGACCTCGAGTATGTGCACTCGACCGGCAAAGTGGAAAGTCGTGAGCAGTTCCTCGCGTCGATCGCGGGTGGTACTCTGCGCTATCTGGAATTTGCACCGCTGGAAAGACAGGTCGTCATGCTGGGACATGATTCTGCGCTGGTGCGCGGCCATGGGCGGATGCTGGCGATGGCCGGCGGTACCAGGTTCGACATTGAAGTTCGATATCTCGCCGTCTATGGACTCGGCGGCGATGGTCGATGGGGTTTGCGGTCCTGGCAGTCACTGCGGATGCCGCAGACGTCCGGTTGAGGATTATCATTGGGGCAGGAGGACACCATGAGCAAGGGAATGGACAAGAAGCGGGAAGAGAGAAAAAAGCCACAGCGCACGCTGGCTGAAAAGCGGGCTGCCAAGCGCGAGAAGAAACGCAACACCGGCCTGATGTAGGCGCCAGCATTGCTGGCCTACGTTTTCTGGCATGTCCGGCGTGCGGGGGTCCCGGCGCCGGAATACGAGGCTGCGCACGGCACATTTCATGACACCTTGTGGGCGGCACCTGTTCAGGGCCTGCTGGGCCTGCGAATCCATCGGCTGGCGGACATTCCCTGGCTGATACCGGGGCAGGGCGGTTACGAGGACTGGCACCTGCTCGAGGATTCGGCGGCGCTCGATGTACTGAATGAGGCCGCCGTGACGCACGCGCGGGAGGCGGTGCACGATCGCATCGCCGGCATGGCCGCAGGTGGGACGGCCGGACTCTACGGCCTTCGCTCGGGCGCGCCAATTGAGCCTGCCTTGGGCTACTGGCTGTCGAAACCGGCCGGAATGAAATACGCGGACTTCGACCAATCACTGCGGCCGTTCATCGCGCGCGGCTGCTGCCTGTGGGGCCGGCGCATGACGCTCGGTCCCACGCCCGAATTTTGCCTTCACGCAACGGTAGAAGTGAAACTGCCGTACGCGGCGCTTGCGCTGAAAATAGAAATCCTGCATCGAAATTGTCACTGATGAACTCCGCGCACATCAACGCTGATTCCGGCGCCTTTGCCGATACAGTTCTGCTGCCGGGAGATCCCTGTCGTGCCCGGCACATTGCAACCACATTGCTTGACGACGCGATCGAAGTCAGCAATGTGCGAAACATGTTGGGATTCACTGGCGCCTGGCGTGGGCAGCGACTGTCGGTCATGGGAACCGGCATGGGCATTCCCTCCATGCTGATCTACGCGACGGAACTGGCCCGAAATTACGGCGTGAAGCGGTTTGTGCGCCTGGGCACCTGTGGCGCCATCGCGGCCGAACTTGAACTGGGTAGCATTGTGGTCGCGCTCGGCGCCGGTACGGATTCGCGGGTCAACCGCATCCGCTTTCGCGATTATGACTTTCCCGCGACGGCAAGCTGGCCACTGCTTCAGCGAATCACGCAGGCGGCCCGCGGCCGCAGGCAGACAGTGCACGTCGGCAACGTGTTTTCGAGTGACCAGTTCTACCACCCGGATGCGGAACTCAGGGATTTACTGTTCCGGCTCGGATTCCTGGCGATCGAAATGGAAACGGCGGGCCTCTACGGCGTGGCTTCCGAGCTCGGCGTCGAGGCGCTTACGGTTCTCACGATCAGTGACCAGCTCGACCGCTCGAGTAGCATGAGTCCCGCGCAGCGTGAAACGGGCCAGGACGACATGACGCGCCTCGTGCTCGACGCGCTGGTCGCCGACTGATCAGCAAGAGGGAGTGACCAATGAGCGCCTACGTAATCGCAAACGTCAAAGTCGCGGACCCGGATAAATACAAGGAATACGTCAAGCAGAGCCCGATCTCGATTGCCGCCCACGGCGGCCGATTCCTGGCACGCGCGGGCAAATCGGAGGTACTGGAGGGCGACGCGGCCGCAAATCGCGTGGTCATCCTGGAGTTTCCCAGCTACGAGCGGGCCAGGGAATGGTGGAACTCGGAAATGTACCGGCTGCCCAAGGCATTGCGCCAGAGTGC
>JANPCY010000377.1:0-2509 GCA_031431175.1 Steroidobacteraceae bacterium
CTCATTGCCTCAAGAGCAATTTCCAGACGCCAGGTTACACCACCAGTATCGTCAGATGACGGATTCCGGACAGTAGTGCCCTGCGAGATCATTTTATCTTCGAAGAGCTTCCTGAAGGATAGCCTCCTCAGGATGCGTGTCGGCGAGCGCCTTCATCTCGGCGTGCAGACGCCGCGCCTCGGGCAGGTCGGACGCGCGGAGGGCAAGGATCAGATTGAAGGCCGCATTGGCCCATCTCTCGCGCAGCGCCGGTTCGGCGGCGTGCGTGTCGGCGAGCGCCTTCATCTCGCCGATCGCAAGTCTCAACTGGCCACTGATTTTGCGTCAGCGCGAGAAATCACTGCATAGATCACTGCGTCGCCGGGACCCTGTCCCGCCAACCCACTGCCCAAAAGGAATGGCCCCGGATTGCGGGGCCATTGCCTTCGGATGCTAGCCCGGATTATTCACATCTACACTGATGATCTCGCCGTGCTCGGGGCTGCGGGCATGGGGTGGCGGCGGCCCTTTTGCGGTGCCGTGGGCGGCGATCGGGACTTTGCGGCGACGCGTTGGGGAGATCGGCGGGGCGGCGTCTGGGGGGCTTCGGCCCCGGCGCTCAGGGCCCGCCCGGCATGAGGTTGACCGCGAGCTTGCGGAAGACCGCCTGCTCGGGGCATGAGGCCGGCAGGTGGACGCGGATGCGGCGGCCCTGCTCGACGACGCGGGCGGCGATGCGGATCAACTTCAGGCGCAGCGTGCCGAGCTCGCACCTGGACAGCGGGCTTTCCGCGGGAAGCGCGGCCCTGACGCCGTGCATGAGCCAGTAGGCGGCGGTGTGCAGCACGAGCCTGACCTGGTTGGCGAGCGTGCTCGAGCAGGACGTGCGGTCGGCGGCGAGTTGGCACTTGAGCATCTTGATCAGGTTCTCGGCCTGCCCTCGCTGGCAATAGACGACGTCGTAGAGATAGCGCGGACCGCCTTCGAGCGAGGTGACCACATAGCGGATGTCGAGGCCTTTCGTCGTCGCCTCCATGCGCGCGATCACACGGCGCTTGCGGCCCCAGCCCTTGGCTGCGTACTTGAAGCTCTTGCAGATCCTCAGCTTCTCCGCTTTCGTCTCGGCCCGGCGCACGCAGAGCGCATCCGCCTCCTTCCGACACAGGGCATCGAGCGCAGCGTTGCCGGCGAGCCCGCAGACGAAGTCGACGCGGCTTTCCTCGCAGAAGTCCATCAGCTCCTTGCGCCCGTAATGGCCGTCGCCGCGCAGCGTGATGCGCGTCCTCGGCCAATGCGTGCGGATGCGCCGCACGAGGCGCGCGGCGAGCCTTGCAACCTCTTCGCCCGAGGGCGTCTTGCCTTCGCGTAGCAAGACCGCGACGGGCTTGCCGCTCTCCACGTGCCAGACCTGGATCGGCAGGAAGCAGCGGCAGTCGTAGTGAGCGTTCCAAAGGGCGAGCTGCTGGCCGCCGTGCACTTCGTCGACGGTATCGTCGATGTCGAGCGTGATCGACTTCGGCGGCTTGGCAAAGCTCGCGCAGAACTGGTCGATGAGGGCGAGCCTCATGCGCGCGACCGCCCGGGGGGCAGGCGCGTTCTCGAGCCGGCTGATGGTCGCCTGCGAGGCGAGCGGCACGCCGCTGTCGGGGGCGCGCCCGACCGCCATCTTCAGAAGCGGATCGTGGCGCAGGAACGTGAGATCGTTGCCGTCCTCGTAGCCGCAGGCGATCGCCATCGCGCGCATGCGCATGAGATCGACATCGGAATGCACGACACGGGTCGGATCTCGCGGGTCGCGCATGGCGCCGGCAATGCGCTCGCAGACGCCGAGCCTGCGATCGGCCTCGCGCAGGAGCAAAAGCCCCGCATCCGAGGAGAGGCGGCCACCGTCGAAATCAACTGTGAGCTTCCGGCCCGCGACGGCTGGCAGATCGAAGGGGAGGAGGCTATCATCTGTCATGGCGGGTGTGGTCCGGGACTGAAGGGCGGAGCAAATCGCTTCGACAACGAATTGCTACACCAATTCAATGCCTTATGCCATGCCCGCCATGCCACACTCACGGTTCTGATGAATTATCCGGGCTAGAGCCAAGATCCGATCGAGCGTCACGCGGCGGGACTGTCCCGTTTACGATGCTCGGGGCCTTCTTGCCCTTGCCTGTTCCGTGCCGATTCTTCATGGGGTCATGCTAGCACACTGTCCCATTAAGAGGCATTTATGGGACAGTTGCAAGGCTACCATAAATGGCCCCTGGTGACACGACTGTTGGGTCTGGGTCTGTCAGAAGAGAAGACCCACGCCCGTGGACGTGGCGACTTCCACCTCGATTCGCCTCTCGCTACCGTTGCCCTCGCAAAACTCGACGACCATATCCGCGCCGACGGACGCAAGCAGGCGTCGAATCTCGGCCGGGTTGCCGTCTGAGACCCGTAGTGCCTGGATGCGGCAGCCCTGATCAGGCATGAGCGAGGCTGGACTTGCGCCGAACGGCCGCTCGACAAGCGCGGGTCCTGCGCCGGAGAGGATGAC
>JANPCY010000378.1:0-1943 GCA_031431175.1 Steroidobacteraceae bacterium
GCGAAGCATGACCGATTGCGCCTTGATCGTGATGCCGCGCTCGCGCTCGTGTCCATCGAGTCGAGCACCTGCTCCTGCATCTCGCGCGCTTCCAGGCCTCCACAAACCTGGATCAGCCGATCGGCCAGCGTGGACTTGCCATGATCGATGTGCGCGATGATGGAGAAATTACGGATCTGCTGCATCAAGGGGGACCGGCCGCTCTGTTGCCGGACAAGCGGTCCGGGGAATATCCGATTATAGCAGTGCCCGGTGGCAGGGCCGGTCAGCCCACGAGCAATCGCGCAACCGCCGCAGCGTCGAGCTGTCCATGGCAAACCGGACTGCCATCCACGGTGAGCACCGGAATCTTCAGGCCGTAACGCCGACGTGTCAGTGGATCCGCATCGACGTCGCGAATGTCAACGCGCTCCGCGAATGGCGCGAGCTGACGCATCAGTGTGGCGATGAAATCGTCGCATAGCAGGCAATTCTCGCGGCTGTAGACCACAAACCGAGGCCCAGGAATCGCGGCGGGCGGATTGCTCAGCGGCCGGGATCCGGTGCTGTGGGCGTTAGACCGGTGGCGATGTACTTCAGCGTGTCCGGCGGCACTTCTCCGACCACCGTGACCTGATGACCCTGGACGATCGTCGAAAACGCAGACGCGACGCCGGAACGCCCGGATCCGGTGACCGGCACCGTGCCTGGCGGCGGCGTTTCGATGAACACCGACACCGACGCAAGACCGTCGGAAAAGACCAGATGGCCGACCGGCGAGCTGGTCCCTGCCATGGATTGAAGCCCGCTAACCGACAGGCGAAAGCCAGGGGGCATCTGCGCCGCGTGCCAGGCGGGCGCAACGCCCGTCGCCTGCGGCGCCTGGCGAACCCAGCGCAGCTTCGCGCGGTCGAACTGCGGTTCAAACGCCGCATCTGCAATGGCATCGTCGAACTCAAGAAGCGTAAAGCGCACGCGTTCGATCACGCGACTGGCGGCATCCGACAATTCACTTCGCACCGGCATGTGGGTCGCTTCATCGATCCACAGTCGATAGCCGAATCGGTAGCCGTCCCGCGGCCGGACCACGACGACTGCTGCGGGACCGAGCAGCGCAGCCTCGCGGCCGACATAACTGACTTCATACCAGGGCCGGAATTCGCCGCCAAATTGCGGCAGGGCGCCCATCAGGCCGCTGTCTGCGGGTCGCCGCTCGATGATCGCGAGCTTCTGGTCGGGAAGATAGACGACGACCTCGTCGCCGTCCCGGATCAGTTCGCGCCCGTTGCCGGACAACGAAACCAGACGCTCCGCAACCGCCCCGTCCCGGACCCGGTGCACGATGCGCAACCGTTCCGCACGTCCAGCCGACTCGCAGACGAATTCGCCGGCATAACTGGTGTCCGCCAGCGCGCCGGCCATGCGGTCGAGCCATTCCTGGCCTTCATCCGCCGCGGCAGGCAGTGCGACGAGCAGCGCAACCGACGCCAGTGCATGCCGGATATTCACGGATTGGCCCGCGGAATCTCCCCCGCCGGCAGGTCACTGCCTGCCACTTCCTGCGGGGCGACGATCAGGCCGGTCACGACGCTACGCCGCACCAGCGGCGAAGCATAACTGCTATGCGCCACGAGATAGTTGGCGAACTGGGCCGCCGGTAGGCTGCCCGGTCCAGCGGCTGCGGCAGGCGTCGTGTAAGCACGGGACGGCGATTCAGCCGGGTCCGCCGCGACCGCTACCAGCTCGACCGGCGTATCCGCAACCTGCGCCAGTATCGGCTCAGGCTGCGCAGGATCCTGCGCCTCGATCCGCTGCATCAGCAACAACGCGAGCGCTGCGATCCCCGCAGCTACCGCGAGCCCGGCCAGTGGCCGCAATAGCGCCGCAGACCGGAATGTGGCAACTGCCATGCGGCCCGCTGGCTCACGCGCGATGGCCGCGCTGACGCGCGCGGCAACCTGGCG
>JANPCY010000379.1:0-2003 GCA_031431175.1 Steroidobacteraceae bacterium
CCGAGTGCCGCCGCCGACTGGCCGGTGCCAGGAGGTCCCATGACGACGGAACTTGATGAGATCCGGCGTAAGCTGCTGGAACAGAAGCAGCAACTGCTGATACGTGCCGCAAAGGTTCACGCCGATATCACCCGTTCCTCAGGCCCGCTGGACAAGGACTTTGCCGAGCAGGTAGTCCAGATGGAGAATGACGCGGTGCTCGCCGGGATCGGCGAGGCGACCAAGCAGGAGCTTGCGCAGATCAATCGCGCGCTCGCGCAACTCGACCAGGGCAGCTACGGCCACTGCAGTTCTTGCGGCCAGCCGATCGGCGCGCGCCGCATGCTGGCACTGCCAAATTCCGACCTTTGCATCGCCTGCGCCGAAGCGGCAGGCTGACCCCACCAAATCAGACGCGCGCCCATGCCCCAGTACAAGGTCCCCCTGCGCGAATTCCGTTTCGTCCTGCACGAAGTGCTGCGCGCGGAACAGCATTATCGGGAGTTGGGCCGCGAAGACGTCAACGCTGAACTGATCGACAGCGTAGTTGGCGAATGCGCACGATTCGCCGAAGACGTCGTCGCACCGACCAATGAGACCGGCGACCGCATCGGCGTCCGCCGCACTGAAGACGGGCGCGTCGTGACGCCGCCTGGCTTCATCGAGGCGTACCGGCAGTTCGTCAGCGACGGCTGGGCCGCGCTTTGCGGTCCGACGGAGTTTGGCGGCCAGGGCCTGCCCGAAAGCTTTGGTGGGCCGATCGGCGAGATGCTGGTGTCGGCCAACATGGCCTGGAAGCTCTACAGCGGCCTGACTGACAGCGCCATCCTGTGCTTGACCACGCACGCCAGTGACGAACTGCGCAGCTTGTACCTGCCGAAGATGGTCCGCGGCGTCTGGAGCGGCACGATGTGCCTGACCGAATCCCACGCCGGCACGGATCTCGGCATCATGCGCACGCGCGCCGAACCGGACGGCCACAGCGCCTACCGTGTCAACGGCACGAAGATCTTCATCACGAGTGGCGAGCACGACCTGGTCGAGAACATCGTGCACATGGTGCTGGCCAAATTGCCCGATGCCCCGGCCGGTTCGCGTGGCATCAGCCTGTTCCTGGTGCCCAAGTTCCTGCCGGACGCGGAAGGCAAGCCCGGCGCGGCCAATGGCGTCAGCTGCGCAAGCGTCGAGCACAAGCTCGGCATCCACGGATCCGCAACCTGCGTGATGAACTTCGGGAATTCGCGTGGCTGGCTGATCGGGGAGCTGAATGGCGGACTCAAATGCATGTTCACGATGATGAACCATGCGCGGCTCTGGGTAGGCCTGCAGGGCCTCGCGCAATGCGAACGTGCGTATCAGGTCGCACTCGCCTACGCGCGCGAACGCCGGCAGGGGCGCAGCCCGAGCGGCGGCGGCAACGCCGGGGCGGATCCGATCATCGGTCACCCGGACGTGCGCCGCATGCTGCTGACCCAGAAGGCGCTGATCGAAGGCGCCCGCGTGCTGATCTATTTCGCCGGGATGCAGATGGACAAGGCGCTGCACGATCCCGATCCCGCCGCACGCGAACACGCCGACGGCCTGCTCGCGATCCTGACGCCGGTCGTCAAGGGTTTCGTGACGGACATGTCGCTGGAGTGCACGAACCTCGCGATCCAGTTGCATGGTGGCCACGGCTATGTGCGGGAGACCGGTGTCGAGCAATACGCGCGCGATGCGCGGATCACCGCGATCTATGAGGGCACGAATGGCATTCAGGCGCTGGACCTGCTGGGCCGCAAGGTGCTGGGCTCCGGTGGCGAACTGGCACGCCTGCTCGGTGGCGAGATCGGAAGTTTCTGCGAGCGTCACGCCCGCTCGGAGGAACTGGCCGAATTCGTCACGCGCCTGACGGGCCTGCTGAAGGAGTGGAGCGAGGCGACCGAGAGCATCGCCAGGCGCGCAGTCCGCGATCCCGACGAGATGGGCGCGGCCGCGATGGACTACCTGCAGTTCACGGGCTACCTGTGCCTCGCATGGTGCTG
>JANPCY010000380.1:0-6599 GCA_031431175.1 Steroidobacteraceae bacterium
CCGTCAACTGCCTGGACCGCCAGCTCGCGACGCGCGGCGACAAGACGGCGCTGCTGTTCGAGGGCGACGATCCCGGCAATTCGCGGGCGATCAGCTACCGCGAACTGCACGCCGAGGTCTGCCGCTTCGGCAATGCGCTACGCGCGGCGGGCGTTGCCAAGGGCGATCGCATCACGATCTACATGCCGATGATCCCGGAGGCGGCGATCGCAATGCTCGCCTGCGCGCGCATCGGCGCGGCGCATTCCGTCGTGTTCGGCGGTTTCTCCCCCGAGTCGCTGGCGGGACGTATTCAGGACTGCGCATCGACGCTCGTAATCACGGCCGACGAGGGCCTGCGCGGCGGGAAGAAAATCCCGCTGAAATCCAATGTTGACGCGGCGATCGCTTCCCGCGGGCTTCCGGTCAGGAACGTCATCGTCGTACGCCGCACCGGAGCTCAGGTCAACTGGGTCGCTGGTCGCGATCTCTGGTACCACGAGCTGATTGCAGCGCAGCAGCCTGTCTGCGAGCCCGAGCGCATGAACGCGGAGGATCCGCTTTTCATCCTCTATACCTCGGGCTCGACCGGCAAGCCCAAGGGCGTGCTGCACACGAGCGGCGGCTATCTGGTCTATGTGAACTTCACGTTCTCCTGTGTATTCGATTACCGCGAAGAAGACATCTACTGGTGTACGGCGGATGTCGGCTGGGTCACGGGCCACAGCTACATCGTGTACGGCCCGCTGTCGAATGGCGCGACCAGCCTGATGTTCGAGGGTGTGCCGAATTATCCGGACGTGTCGCGCTTCTGGCGCGTCGTGGACAAGCACAAGGTCACCATCTTCTACACGGCGCCGACCGCGATCCGCGCGCTGATGCGCGATGGCGACGCGCCGGTGAAGGCCTGCTCACGCAAGAGCCTGCGCCTCCTCGGCACGGTCGGCGAGCCGATCAATCCCGAGGCCTGGGAGTGGTACTACCGCGTGGTTGGCGACGGGCGCTGCCCGATCGTGGATACCTGGTGGCAGACCGAGACCGGCGGAATACTCATATCGCCGCTGCCGGGCGCGACAGCGCTGAAGGCCGGCTCCGCCACGCTGCCACTGCCGGGTGTGCGCCTGGGGCTCGTGGATGCCGAGGGTCGCGATCTCGAGGGCGTTGCCGACGGCAACCTGGTGATCCTGGACAGCTGGCCAGGCCAGATGCGCACCGTCTATGGCGACCACCAGCGTTACATCGACACCTACTTCAAGACTTTTCGCGGCAAGTACTTTACCGGCGACGGAGCGCGGCGCGACGAGGACGGCTATTACTGGATCACCGGCCGCGTCGACGACGTCATCAATGTCTCCGGTCATCGCATCGGCACGGCCGAGGTTGAGAGCGCCCTCGTCGCGCACCCGAAAGTCGCGGAGGCCGCGGTCGTCGGCTTCCCCCACGAGATCAAGGGCCAGGGAATCTATGCTTACGTCACGCTGATTGCGGGTGAGCAGCCGACCGAAGCGCTGCGCAAGGAATTGACGCTGTGGGTGCGCAAGGAAATCGGGCCAATCGCACAACCAGACTTCATACAATGGGCGCCCACCCTGCCGAAGACACGCTCGGGCAAGATCATGCGGCGGATCCTGCGCAAGATCGCGGCGAACGAGCACGACCAGCTCGGCGACACCTCGACACTCGCGGATCCGGGAGTAGTGGAGGATCTCGTCGCCAACCGGCGCAAGGCTGGCGAATGATCCGTCCCATACTGCTTGCTTTCGCGCTCTTGCTCACGATGCCAGCCGCTGGTTCCGACCCGTTGCGGGTCGGCATCTGGAATCTCGAATGGATGATGACGCCCGAGACATTCGACGCGCTTGCCGGGAATTGCTTCGGCAAGAATCAGCGCTCGCGAGGAGACGACCGGTCCTATCCCTGCGACCTGATCCCCAAGGGGCGCTGGAGCGCAGAGGATCTGACGCGGCTGCGCGGCTTTGCAGCCGACGCTGAGCTCGACGTGATCGCGCTGCAGGAGATTGACGGCCGCGAAGTGGGGAAGCGGATATTCCCGGACCATGTTTTCTGCTTCACGAGCCGGCACAACGTGCAGAACGTCGGCTTCGCGGTTCGCCGCGGCATCGTGCATCGCTGCGACCGCGATTACCGCGCGCTCGGCCTCGACGATCAAGTGCGTCGCGGCGCCGACCTGACGCTCTACCCCGGCACCAGCCGCGCCATACGACTGCTGGCGGTGCACCTGAAATCGGCCTGCAACAGCGACCCCCTCAGCGAGCCGCGCGACGCCTGCCGGCAGCTCCAGCAGCAGGTGCCGATCCTCGAGGACTGGATCGACCGCCGCGCACGCGCCGACAATGCTTTTGCCGTGATCGGCGATTTCAACCGGCGTTTCGACCTTGAGCGGGAAACCACGCGCGACGCACAGGGACGGATCGTGGCGATCTGGCCCGAGATCAACGACGGAGATCCGCCCGGAGCGGAGCTCGTGAATCCCGGTGTCGAACATGGCGCGGTAGTCTGCGGGAACGGTTTCCGTGCACGCCAGCCGGTCGATCACTTTGTGCTCAGCCGGAAGCTGTCCCATGCGCTGGTGGCAGACTCCTACAAAGTCTGGGCATACCCGCAGGACCAGCGCTGGCCTGATCACTGCCTGCTCACAATCGAACTGGAACCGGAGCGCCTCGATGAACTATGACCAGGACAATGTCTTCGCGCGCATCATTCGCGGCGAGATTCCCTGCCACCGTGTCTACGAAGATGCGGATACGCTCGCGTTTATGGACCTCATGCCGCAGGCCGAAGGCCACACCCTGGTGGTGCCGAAAGCCGCCGGCGAAGATGTATTCGCCACCTCGCCGGATGCGCTCGCAGCCGCGATCCGCACCGCGCAGATGGTCGCGCGAGCGGTAAAGAAGGCCTTCGCGCCACCAGGCATCATGATCGCGCAACTGAACGGCGCGGCGGCGGGACAGAGTGTGTTTCATCTGCACTTTCACGTCATTCCGCGCTACGCCGGCAAGGATCTTGGTATCCACGCCGCGAAACCGGCGGACCATGCCGTGCTCGCGGAGCATGCCGCGCGCATCCGCGCAGCGCTCTAGTGGCATCGCACATGGGTGAATCGGCCAACCAGCACTTTTATGAACGCGTGCTCGCAATCGCAGGCCTCGCGTTGCTCGCGGCGCTCATATACCAGATTCTCGAGCCGTTCTTCGCGCCACTGGCCTGGGCCATCTTCCTCGCATTCCTGCTGCAGCCCGCACAGTTACGCCTGACCGGCTGGCTGCGCGGTCGCGATTCCGCCGCAGCCTCATTACTGACGATTCTCGTGCTGCTCATGTTCATCGGCCCGTTCGCGGCGCTCGCCGTCGCTTTCGGGCAGCAGGCGGCGGGCCTCGCAGTCCTGCTTCAGCATTGGCTGGAACAGCATCAGGGCCAGAGCATCCCTGATCTCGTCGACCTGCCGTTGCTCGACCGCGCATTCGATTGGCTCGAACAATACACCAGCATCAGCGCGGCAGATGCCCAGGCCTGGCTGCTCGGGCGCGCGAAGACCGTGTTCGAAAAGCTCGCCGCGCTCGGCGGCACGGCACTGCTCGGCGCGCTCGGCACGCTCCTGAATTTCACCGTAATGCTGTTCCTCTTGTTCTTCTTCATCCGCGACGGCCGGGGGATGGCGCGTGCAGCGATCAATCTCGTGCCGCTCGAGCCGACCAGGCGCGACGAACTGCAGGACCGGCTCGGGGCCGTAACCCGCGCTGTTGTGCTCGGCACGATCGTGACCGCGATTATCCAGGGACTGCTGCTCGGCACTGGCTTTGCGGTAGTCGGCCTCCCCGCGCCCGTCGTGTTCGGCGTGATCGGCGCGGTCCTGTCCATCGTGCCCTTCGGCGGCACGGCGCTGGTCTGGGTGCCGGCGGTAGGCGCGCTCCTGTTTCAGGGCCGCTACGGCGCCGCGATCGCGCTGGCCGTGATTGGCCTTATCGTCAGCACCGTGGACAACTTCCTGAAACCCTTGCTGATCTCGGGCCGCGCCGTCGTGCCGACGCTCGCGGTCTTCATCGGCGTGCTGGGCGGTCTCGTCGCCTTCGGCGTGGTCGGGATGTTCCTGGGGCCGGTGGTCATCGCGCTGGCACTCGCCCTCGTGAATTTCGCCAGGGACACGCAGCAAGCAGCGACTCGGTAACGCGGCGCGCGCTTGCTAGAATGCGCGCCCCATGCCGCGCCACGATCTCCTCGAATCGCTGAACGACGCCCAGCGCGAAGCCGTCACGGCGCCGCTTACCCCGGTACTGGTGCTTGCGGGGGCAGGCAGCGGCAAGACACGCGTGCTGACGCATCGCGCCGCCTGGTTGATCCGCGAGCACGGTGTGTCGCCGCACGGATTGATGGCCGTCACCTTCACGAACAAAGCGGCCGCCGAGATGCGCGGACGCATCGAAGCGCTGCTGGACATGCCCGGCGGGGCGCTGTGGGTCGGCACATTCCACGGCATCGCCCATCGGCTGTTGCGACGCCACTGGCGCGAGGCCGGCCTGCCGCAGTCGTTCCAGATCCTCGATGAGGAAGACCAGCACCGGCTCGTGCGCAAGATCATCCGCGAGCAGAATCTCGACGAGCAACGCTGGGTCCCGCGTGAAGTTCAGGGATTCATCAATGCCCACAAGGACGAAGGCCGGCGTACGAAGCGCCTCGACGACCGCGGTGACCCGACGCGCCAGCAGTTCATCAGGCTCTATGAGCAGTATCAGCAGCGTTGCGAGCAGCTTGGTGTCGTGGATTTCGCCGAACTGCTTCTGCGAAGCTTCGAGACGCTGCGCGATGTCGCGGATCTCGGCGCGTATTACCGCGAGCGCTTCCGGCACCTGCTGGTGGACGAGTTCCAGGATACCAATAGTGTCCAGTACGAATGGCTCAAATTCCTGGCGGGAAAGCCCGGCATGCCATTCGTGGTGGGCGACGACGACCAGTCCATCTACCGCTGGCGCGGTGCGCGCGTCGAGAACATGCAGCACTTCCGCCGGGATTTTTCGGCAACCGTCTACAAGCTCGAGCAGAACTACCGCTCGACGCCCGTGATCCTCGCGGCCGCCAACGCAATCATTGCGAAGAATACCGATCGCCTGGGCAAGGAGTTGTGGACCGCGGCCAAGGGCGGCGAACCGATCCGCGTCTACGCCGCATTCAACGAGCGCGACGAGGCCGACTTCGTGCTCGAGCGAATTCGCGAACACCAGCGCACCGGCCTGCCGCTCACCGCGGCAGCGGTGCTGTATCGCTCCAATGCCCAGTCGCGCGCCTTCGAAGAGGCGCTGATGGCTGCGCGTATTCCGTATCGCGTCTACGGCGGCCTGCGCTTTTTCGAGCGCGCCGAGATCAAGGATGCGCTCTGCTACCTTCGCCTGACCCAGCTGCGCGGCGATGACCTGTCCTTCGAGCGGGTCGTCAACCTGCCGACACGCGGCATCGGCAACGCGACCATCGACCAGTTGCGCGCAGCTGCAAAGGACAGGGGCCTGACATTGTGGGACGCGGGGCAGGCCCTGCTGCCCACGCTGCCGGCGCGCGCAGCCGGCGCCCTGAAGGGATTCTTCGCGCTGATCGATCGTCTCGCCGCCGAGATCGCGGACCTGCCGCTGCATGAGCAGGTGCGCGTGGTCATCGAGAACTCGGGGCTGCGCGCCCACCATGCGCGTGAAAAGGACAACAAGGGCGAGGCGCGTGTCGAGAACCTGGACGAACTGGTCAATGCAGCCGCGGGTTTCGCCCCGGAGAATGACGACGGCCTGGCACCGCTGCCCGCGTTTCTCGCCCACGCCACGCTCGAATCCGGCGAGACCCAGGCTGCGACCGGACTCGACTGTGTGCAGCTGATGACATTGCATGCGGCCAAGGGCCTCGAGTTCCCGACCGTGTTCATCGTCGGGCTCGAGGAGGGGCTGTTTCCGTCGGAACGCTCCGCCTTCGACGCCGACAAGCTGCCCGAGGAGCGGCGCCTGTGCTACGTCGGCCTCACCCGCGCGATGCTGCACCTGTACCTCACCCATGCGGAGAGCCGGCGCATCTTCGGGCATACGTCCTACCGCGACCCGTCGCGTTTCCTTGCCGAATTGCCACCGCAAGCGATCGAGGAAATCCGGCCCCGTATTTCCGTCAGCCGGCCGCTCTACGCCGCCCCGGGACCGGCCATCATCCGTCGTGGCGCCGATATCGGCAGCCATGCGCCGCAACGACAATCACGCGCCGCGCCTCCGCCCGCGGGAGAAGAGACCCCCATGCGCCTGGGTGCCCGCGTGCGCCATCCGAAGTTCGGCGAAGGCACGATCCTGCGCTTCGAGGGCAATGGGGAGAACCGCCAGGTCCACGTCAACTTCGAGGATACCGGCCAGAAATGGCTGATGTTCTCGCTGGCGCGACTCAAGCAGATCCGCTAGCACGCCTGACTGACGACGAGTCCACCGGCGCGCGGGGTCCGGCGGGCTCCTCGCTCGCAAACTCCGCCGGAACTTACGAGTTTGCTCGCGAGAGCCCCGCCACCTCGCGGGCGCCTGTTGTGGCAGCACCAGGCGCGCGGACTAGCGAGCCGGGACCCCCGCGAGTGAGCGCGTAAGTTCCGGCGG
>JANPCY010000381.1:0-1836 GCA_031431175.1 Steroidobacteraceae bacterium
GCTCGCAATTACCGATCGTGTGGAGCAGGAACAACCCGTCGGATCTCAGCATCTCATGGACGACCCGCATCAGCGTCCCGTAGTTCCTGTACCCCACGTGCTCGATCATCCCGACAATGGAAATCTTGTCGAAGGGCGGCAGACCCGAACGCGGCAGGTCGCGGTAATCGAGCTGCTGGATCGTGACCGGCAGGCCCTGCGTGTACTCCCTCGCATAGCGGATCTGCTCGCTGGAAAGGCTGATGCCCGTGACCTCGCAGCCGCGCGTCGCAGCGGCGTATTTCGCGAAGCCGCCCCAGCCGCAACCGATGTCCAGCAGCCGTTCGCCCGGTCGCAGCTCGAGCTTGTCGCAGAGCATTTCGAGCTTGATGACTTCCGCTTGTTCGAGATCGTCAGTTCCGTCGAAGAAGCAACAGGTGTACTGGTTCCACGGCCCGAGGAACAGCGCATACATGCGGTGATCGATGTCGTAGTGCGCTTCGGCGACTGCGCGCGAGCGGCGGGGGGTCTGGAGATTGGTCAGGCGAGACTGGAGCACCTTCAGGGCCCGCGCGGTCCGGAGCAACGGGCTGTTCAGTTTGCTTGCCGACAGCACGCGCCGGAACAGTTCGTCGAGAGCCAGGCAGTCCCAGTCGCCGTCAATGTAAGCCTCGCCGATGCCGAGCGACCCGCGCAGCGCCCGCCGATACAGGCGATCGCGGTTGACGGTGATGTCCCACGGATGGCTACCGCCGATGTGCACACCCGTGCCGTCGAGCAGGCTTTCAAACAATGACCTGAAGAGATTGAGTGGCATGATTACATCGGCCGCCTGGGACCCGTCGCTGGCGCCGCGCGATTACTCTTCTATTTGCCCTTCTTCCCCGCTGTCGGCATCGTCGCAGTCGCCGCGCTTGGTTTCATTTTCCAGCGTCTGGAAGGCAGCCTCATGTGCGCGATAGAAATCCACGTTCGCCATCGAAGCCCCGGCCGGTAGCTTGCCGCCCGGCTGGCTGAGCACCCATGCCGCCATCCCGTTCTGGAACAAGGACCAGGTGAACACGACGAATTCGCGGGTCGTCATGCCCGCCGACCGGATGGCTGTCCGGAATTCCGGGACTGAGTCGAATTGGGCGACCATCTCATCCAGCGAATTCGCACCCTGCATTTGATCCTCATCGCACCGATTTGGAAGCGTGGCCAGGTTCCGGGTGACTTGCGAATATTTCGCGAGCCCTGACTCAGTCAGCACATAGGCGTTGATCTCCCGGGTATCACGGTCCGCAAAGTCCTGGGCGACCGATGCGGTCGGCGTAATCAGCGCGGCTGCGAAGGCAAGCAGCAGGGCGGCCCAAAATCGATGACGACTGAACATCGTAATCTCCATTGATATTGCAGCGCAGCAAGTTCCGAGGCTGCCCGAACGCATGATTGGCGGGCATCTTACACCGCGGTTGCTGACGGTGGCTCCATGTGCGATTACCGCGGTCACATGCGCTGAGGTAGTAATGGGGCGCACCAGTCGCCTGACCAGGAAATCGGAGGTAATCCCCATGGCTTCGCCGCAGCTGCGCCGTTTCGCGCTTTCTGCATTGGACCTGCTTGGTTCGCTGCCAGTCCCTGCCGACGAACCGCCCGGCGAACTTTGGCTGGTGACTTCCCAGATGGAAATGGAGGGCATGCCGTTCAAGATGCCGGCGCGGCCGTTCAAGATCTGCGCAGCGAAGAATTCGCAAGTGCCGCCGGGTTCCGCCGACGACGAACCTGGATGCGTGAACTCGAACATGACCAGCGCGACCCGGATGCGACATACGACCGCGTGCAGTGGTAGCCCGCTGAAGAGATCACTCGCGCGCC
>JANPCY010000382.1:0-7907 GCA_031431175.1 Steroidobacteraceae bacterium
CTACGGCGACAATACCGATGGCGCCGGCCTCGTTGCCGACCTGACGCGAAATCTCGGCGTGACGCTCGCGGGTGTGCGACTCCTCATTCTCGGCGCGGGCGGCGCGACGCGGGGCGTGCTCGCGCCACTTCTCGAGCAGGAGCCGCGCGAGGTTCGCATCGCGAACCGCACACCCGAGCGCGCAGTGCGCCTGCGCGACGATTTTTCCGATCTCGGGGAGATTTCGGCCTCGAGTTTCGACGAGGTTGACGACCTGCCCTGGGATATCGTCATCAATGCGACCGCCGCAAGTCTGGCCGGCGAAGTGCCGGCATTGCCACCGCGCGCCGTCGGGCGCGACACCGTCTGCTACGACATGGCCTATGGGCGCGGCGACACCGCATTCATGCGCTGGGCCACGGAACGCGGTTCGTCGCGCTCCTACAAGGGCTGGGGCATGCTGGTCGAGCAGGCCGCAGAATCCTACCGGCTGTGGCACGGCGTGCGGCCGGCGACCAAACCCGTACTGGACGCGCTCGAGCGGCTTTAACCGCCTTTCAAGTAATCGTTCTTCAACGCCACGTAGTGCTCGGCCGATTCCGTTAGCATCGCGATTTCATCCTGGCGCAGCGCGCGCGCCTGCCGCGCCGGGCTGCCAATCCACAGCGTTCGCGGTGCCAGCTTCCTGCCGGCCGGCACCAGGCTGCCCGCGCCGATAATGACTTCGTCGCCGACGATCGCGCCATCCATCACGATTGCGCCCATGCCGACAAGGCAGCGCGCGCCGATCGTGCAAGCGTGCAGGATCACGCCATGTCCGACCGTGCACTGCTCGCCCACCAGCAGCGGAATGCCGTCGGCACCCGCGAGCCGCGCGCTTGCGACGTGCAGGATGCTGCCGTCCTGAATGCTGGTGCGTGTGCCGATAACGATGTAATTGACGTCACCGCGCAACACGGCGCCGGGCCAGATAGAGGCGTCGTCGCCGATGGTCACGTGTCCGATTACGACGGCGGCCGGGTCAATCCAGACCCGTTGTCCGATGACGGGCCGGGCCTCGCGGTAGGGGCGGATATTCATGTCAGCGCATTGTCACGAATTCCTCAGCGCTCGTGGGATGGATCGCGACCGTGTCGTCGAAGTCGCGCTTGGTCGCGCCCATGCGCAGTGCCACCGCAAACCCCTGCAGCATCTCGTCGGCGCCCATGCCGATCACGTGCAGGCCGACGATGCGACGCTCGGCGCCCACGGTCACGAGCTTCATCTCGGCGCGGCGCCTGCGCTCCGTCAGGCCGTGGTACAGCGGCATGAAATCCGAGCGGAAAGTCTCGACCGCATCACCATGCTGCGCACGGGCCTCCTGCTCGGAGACGCCCACAGAGCCGATCGGCGGGTGCGTGAAGATCACGGTCGGGATCAGGCGGTAATCGAGACGCGCCTCGCTGATGCCACCGAACAGCCGGTCGGCGAGACGCCGCCCGGCGGCGATTGCGACCGGTGTCAGCGCTGCGCGGCCCGTCACGTCGCCGATCGCGTGGATGCCCGGCGCATTTGTGTCCTGCAGCAGGTCCGTGATCACTTCGCCGTCCACGCCGGTCGCGACACCGGCCCCGGCGAGCCCGAGTCCGTTGCTGCAGGCCCTGCGGCCCACCGCCCAGATGACGGTCTCGAAGGGGCCAGTGCTGCGCCCATCCTCGAGCTCGATGCAAATGCCTTGCGCGCGCCGCGCGACGGCCTGCGGCACGGCATTCTCGATTATCGCCATGCCGTCTGCCCGCATCGCCTTCATCAGCCCGAAGGACAGCATTTCGTCGAAATCGCGCAGCATGCGATCGTGCCGGATCAGCACGGTCACCTCCGCGCCGAGCGCTGCGAATACACCGGAGAGTTCCGCCGCGACGTAACCGCTGCCGATGAGTGCGACCGAGGCCGGCAGCTTCCCGAGTTCGAAGAATCCGTCAGAACTGATGCCCTGATTCGCACCAGGCAAGGCCGGCACGATCGGCTGGCCGCCGGTCGCGATCACGATGTGGGGCGCTTCGTGTTCACCCGCGCCGATCGTCACGCGCCCGGAGCCTGCGAGCCGCGCGCCGGCCTTCAGCAGCGTGACGCCGCGCCGATTCAGGTTTTCGGCATAAATGCCCCGCAGGCGCAGCACGTAGGCGTCGCGGCGCTCCTTCAAGGTCCGCCAGTCATGGCCGCGGCGCAGGACGTCGAAGCCGTAGCCGGCAGCGTCAGCGATGCCATGCGCGAGATCTGCGGCATGAAACATGATCTTCTTCGGCACGCAGCCGACATTGACGCAGGTGCCGCCGAGCGGACCGGGCTCGGCCACCACGGCACGCGCACCGTACTCAGCCGCGCGTTGCGCGCAGGCAAGCCCGCCGCTGCCGCCGCCGATCACGATGAGATCCCACCGCTCCGTCATCGCCGCCCCGCACCGGTGCCAGAAGCGCCGATGATATACTCGTGGTGTCATGAGCTGGGTCATCGTGCCCGCAATCGCCGCGTTGCTTGGCCTCTTCGCGCTTCTCATCCGAAGCGGCCTGCTGCGGCTGCGCGATTCAGTGCGAAAGTCCTGGGCGAGCCTCGACTCGCTGCTCCTCGAACGTCACGACCTGCTGGCCAAGCTCACCGATCTCTGCGTCCGCCACATGCGCTACGAGCAGGATGCGCTTGAGCGGGTCTCGCGAGCCGACGTCGCCACAATCGGCGCCGCCGCGCGCGAGGATATCCCGGCGCTGGCCGCGGCCGAGAAGACGCTTTGCGCCTCAATCGCCACGCTACTCGCGCTTGCGGATAACTATCCCGTGCTCTGCATGGAACCCGACTTCCTCCGGCTGCGCGAACACGTCCTCTGCATGAGCGCAGCAATCATCGAACACCGCGAACTATACAATTCGGCGGTGAACCTGCTGAATGTCCGCAGTCAGGTCTTTCCGCACCGCATGGTCGCGCGCGCCATGGGGTTTCATGCAAGGGCGTTCTTCGAATGATGCGCATCGCCACCTGGAACGTGAATTCCCTGCGCGTGCGGCTGCCGCATCTGGCGCAGTGGCTCGCCACCAACCCGGTCGACGCCATCGGGCTGCAGGAACTCAAGTTGCCGGATGAGCAGTTTCCACGCGCCGAGATCGCGGCGCTCGGCCTGCATGCCGTCCATTACGGCCAGAAGACCTACAACGGTGTCGCCATTCTCGCGCGCGGATCGCTCGCCGATGTCACGACCGGCATTCCAGGCGACGACGATCCGCAGCGGCGCGTCATCGCGGCGACGATCGGCGGCGTACGGCTGATCAACGTCTACGTGCCGAATGGCCAGGAGGTCGGCTCGGAGAAATACGCCTACAAGCTCGCCTGGCTTGAACGGCTGAGGGCCTGGCTTGCCGGCGAGCTCGCACGGCATCCGCAGCTCGCCATCGTCGGCGATTTCAACATCGCGCCGGAGGACCGGGACGTGCACGATCCCGCGAAATGGGCAGGCTCGGTGCACGTCAGCGAGCCGGAGCGCAGGGCGCTCGCCGCGATCACCGGTCTTGGCCTCGTGGACCTGTTCCGGCGCTTCGAGCAGCCGCCCGGCACCTGGTCCTGGTGGGATTACCGCATGGGAGCGTTTCGCCGCAATCACGGCCTGCGCATCGATCTGGTGCTGGCGTCCGCCGCGCTCGCTGCACGTTGCAAGGCCTGCGTCGTGGATCGCAGCCCGCGCGCCTGGGAGCGCCCCTCGGATCACGCGCCGGTTGTCGCTTCGTTTGACATAGGCTGATCCGCGGGATGTGACCCCGCGCAAACTCGCGCAAATACGCCTGATGGGTGCCTCTGGCTACGGCGTAAACTGCCTCTCACAACACTGATACGGAGGCCCGCAACAGCGTGGCCCGCCCCTACCGCCGCAGCGATTTCGACGTCACCGACACGGTGCAGGTCAGCTCCCCGCCCGCCGTGCGCAGGGCCGTGCTTCAGCTCTACTCCGACACCTGGCCCGGCGCGCCACTGACCACGCTTGAGACCGCACTCTCGGATTTCGAGCGGCTTTTCACGGGCCAGACGCCCGGTTACCTGGGTGTCGACACGGTTTATCACGACCTGCAGCACTCGCAGGACATGGTGCTCGCGATGGCCCGGCTGATGGCCGGCTATGAGAAGAGCCATCCGGACGGACCGCGCATCGGCGCGGAACGAGCCCTGATGGGCATGGTGACCGCGCTCTTTCACGACTCGGGCTACATCCGCGAGATCGGCGAAAAGAACATCCCGAATGGCGCCGTATTCACGCGCCAGCACGTGACGCGCAGCGCGCGCCATCTCGGGCGCTACCTGCCGAGCATCGGCCTGGCCGACTGGGTGCCGGTCTCTACGCGCATCGTGCACTTCACGGGTTATGAGATGCCGCTCGACCTGATCCGCGTCAGCGATCCGCGCGACCGCCTGGTCGGCCACCTGCTGGGGACGGCGGACATGCTCGCGCAGATGGCAGATCGCTGTTATCTCGAGAAGTGCCGCGATCGCCTCTATGCAGAATTCGTGCTCGGCGACGTCGCCGCGCACAGGAGCGCCGCTGGCGTGAAGGTGCTGTACGGCTCCGGACTGGATCTGCTGCGCCAGACACCGCAGTTCGTCGCGACGACGATCGACAACCGCCTCGGTGGCACGTTCGGCCACGCATACCGCCATGTCGAGCCGCTGTTCGGCGGCGACAATCCGTACATGGACGCGATCTGGCAAAACGTCGGGTACCTGCGCGGGCTCGCGCGCAGCAGCCGCTGGCCGCTGCTGCGCCGCAATCCGCCCGTGTTCACCGTCGAGCAGAATGCGATGCAGGGCGTGCGCGCGCTGCTCGTAATACACCTCAAGGAAGTCTGGGCGGTACCGGCCCCGGTCAACGCGGGCTGAGTCGGGCCCATCGCGACCGCATCCGCGGCGGCGCGTCGACTCCCAACACGTAGCGCTCATGGATCGACGGCAAGCGCGAGAGTATCGCGGCCTTTCCGTCAACATCCGCTGCTTCGATCGCCGCAGCAAGCATTGCCACGGTCAGTGACGGCAACGCGCGGCGCGCGACCGGTGCGAAGCTCAGATGCCATGGCTCGGGCTGCACGCCTCTACCTGCGCGCGTGTATGGCCGGTAGAAACCGTAACGGCGCATGTTTCGGCTGAGCCATCGTGACAGCAGCGCAAATTGTCCGCCGCGCAGGAATTCCGGCCGCTCGAGCCTCGCCTCGTAGCCGCCCGCAATCACCCGGCCATCGACGACGTCGATGTCGCTGCCCCAGTGATGGCGACTGGCACCGGGCAGTGCCGACCAAAGCAGGATCGTTTCGACCCGTTTTTCCGGCGCCAGCTGACTCAAATCCGACGGCCTTCCTGCACGATCGAGCGTCGGTCGCTCGCCCCGATATTTGGCATTCCAGATCCGGCGCTGGCGCTCGAAGTCGCGGAATGACGACACCGGCAGAAGATCGAATCCCGCACCTGCGGCATCCTCCCGGATCGCGAGGAATGCATCGACCACCGCGGCATGCAGCATGCAGCGCGGAAATGCCAGATCGACGATGTGGCTGCGATCACGGCCGGTCAGTTGCAGCGCGTTCAAGCGAGCGATGCTACCGCACCGGGGAGGCCACGGCGCAAGGCCCTCCGGTGGCTCCGCAGTGTGTTGCGGGCAGGCGGCGTATGATGCCCAGCGGCTGGGACCGGGAATTGCAAGATCATCGGGGGGGTCGGCGCGGCAGCACCGCTACGAGGGAATGAAGGCCAGATTCAGGACCAGAGCGCTCGTCATGGCGACCGTCGCCTGCGCGGTGCTGCTCGTCGTGCTGGTCGCGCTCGCCTCAATCGACCTGCGGCTGGATATCGCCGCGGACAACGCGCTGATTGAACAGGTCGCGGGGGGCGGTGAACCGCGGCGCACAGCCGGAATTGCCTCCGCGCTGCGCGAACATCGCAGCTCGGAGGTCGAACGCCGGCTGTTGGCATTGGCCGGCGGTGGCCTGCTGCTGTTCGGCATTGCGTTTGCGATGGTCTGGCGGTTCGCGCGGCGAGTCGAAGGCCCGCTAGAGGAATTGCGCCACGCGGTGGAGCTGCTCGCCGACGGTAATTGGGCCACCCACATCGAAGCACCCGCGGGTGGATTCGGCGCAAACCTCGCCCACGCACTCGAACGGCTGCGCCTGAATCTGAGCGATCATGCGGCCACCGGCCGCGCGCTCGACATCATGCTCGACAGCATGAATGACGCTGTATTCGTGACATCGCCGGACGGCCTGATCAAGCGCGTCAACGTGGCGGCGACGCAGCTCCTGGGCTGGTCGCAAATGGAGCTGCTGGGACGTGAGCTTGCCTATGTGATCTCCGACCAGGACCGCACGAATTTCAACATCGAGCAGGCCGCCAACGAGATGCTCGAACTGACCGTCAGGACGCAGAATGGCCAGACGATTCCGGTGTCATTGTCCGGTTCCGTCATCGCGGCGGACGATCCCCGCTTCCAGGGCTGCATCTTCGTCGCGCGCAACATCACCGAGCGCAAGCGCGCAGAACGCCGGATCCGCTACCTCGCGCGTTATGACACGCTGACCAAGATCCCGAATCGCCTGCAATTCCAGCATTCGCTGCAGCAGGCGATAGCGCGTGCGCGCCGCAGCGGCCAGGTGCTCGCGCTGATCTACATCGACCTCGACCACTTCAAAGAGGTCAACGACACCTTCGGCCACGCAGCCGGCGACCGCGCCCTCGAAATCCTGAGCGAGCGGATGATCCGGCACATGCCGCGCGGCACGATGCTCGGCCGGCTCGCGGGTGACGAGTTCGCCGCATTCGTCGAGAACCTGCCGCGGGACGAGGACAACCGCCCGACCATCGCGGCGCTCGCGCGGGAGCTGCTGGATGAGCTCGGCCGTCCATTCCAGCTCGGGCAGCATGAGCTCTATGTCACAAGCAGCTTCGGCATCGCCTTTTGCCCGCAGGACGCAGACAACGTCGTCGACCTGATCCGCGACGCCGATGCCGCCATGTATCACTCGAAGCAGAACGGTGGCAACAGCTACAGCTACTTCACGACCGAGATGAGCGCGATCGCGGTCGAGCGGTTGATGTTGAAAAGCAAGCTCAGGCGCTCGATCGAGCGCAATGAGCTCGTGATGTTCTACCAGCCAAAGGTGGACCTGCGCGACGGTCGCGTGGTCGGCGGAGAGGCGCTGTTGCGCTGGAGATTGCCGGGCCACGGCGACATTCCACCGGCGCAGTTCATCCCGCTCGCCGAAGAGTCGAGCTTGATCCAGGAGATCGGCGAATGGGTGTTGAAGCGGGTCTGCAACGACTACCGGAGCTGGCAGGACCAGGTGCCGAAGCCCGGCCGCATTTCGATCAACCTGTCGCTGAAGCAGTTGCGCCAGGCGGAGTTCCTGACGCGCTACCGCTCGGTGTTCGACGACACCGGCGTTGCGCCCTCCAACTTCGAGCTCGAGATCACCGAGACCACCCTGATGACCGATGCGCGCCGCATGGTGCGCCTGCTTGATGAGCTCTATGCGATGGGCCTGCACCTCTCCATCGACGATTTCGGGACCGGTTACTCGTCGCTGTCCGCGCTGCAGCAATTCCCGGTCGGCACGCTCAAGATTGACCAGTCCTTCGTGCGTCACGCCGCCGTGTCGCGCGAGGACGCGACCTTGGTTCACACCATCGTCGAGATGGGAAAGAATCTCGACCTCGAGGTCGTCGCCGAAGGCATCGAGTCGAAGCAGCAGCTGGACTACCTGCGCAGCATCAACTGTCACTATGGCCAGGGGCGGCTGTTCGGCGAGCCTATGTCGGCCGCCGATTTCCTGCAGCTGCTGCTGACACAGAGCCATGGCGACTCGCGCTTCGGGCCGATGTTCGCCGAAGCCTGACGGCCCCCACTCCGCCTCCGCGCGCCGCGCGCCGCG
>JANPCY010000383.1:0-3456 GCA_031431175.1 Steroidobacteraceae bacterium
CACGACATGGGAACCGATGTTCTTGTCCTTCAACAGCTGGGTCAGGATCCTGACGAAGGCCATGGTCGTCGAGATCTCGCGGCCCTCGCTGCCATCAAGCAGCGACTTGAATGCAGCGAGCGGCGGGATGGCGAGCGGCGGCGCAATGGCGCGCCGCACCGGCAGGTGCCGCCGAGGGACTTGCGATGACTCCGGAGGTACTGCATTTCCGGGCTGGCGTCAGCCGGCCTGAAAAACGGCAGTCGCGCAATCTCCTCGTCCGAAATCGGAATGTTGAAACGGTCCCGGAATGCCTTCAGTGCCTCATCGTCGAGTTTCTTCTGCTGGTGCGTGACATTCATCGCCTCGCCGGCCTTGCCCAGGCCATAGCCCTTGACGGTCTTCGCAAGGATCACCGTCGGCCGACCCTTGTGCGCGACCGCCGCCGCATACGCGTTCCAGACCTTGCGTGAGTCGTGGCCACCGCGATTGAGCAGGGAAATCTCCTCGTCCGACATGTTCGCGACGAGTTCCTGGAGTTCCGGATACTTGCCAAAGAAGTGCTCACGCGTGTAAGCGCCGCCCTTGGCCTTGAAATTCTGGTACTCGCCGTCGACGGCCTCTTCCATCCGCTTGCGAAGCAGGCCCGACGTGTCCCGCGCTAGCAGCGGGTCCCAGCGGTAGCCCCAGACGACCTTGACGACATTCCAGCCCGCTCCCAGGAACGCGGCCTCGAGCTCCTGGATGATTTTGCCGTTGCCGCGAACCGGCCCGTCGAGGCGCTGCAGGTTGCAGTTGATGACGAACACCAGATTGTCGAGCCTCTCGCGCACCGGCATCGTCAGCGCGCCCATCGATTCCGGCTCGTCCATCTCGCCGTCGCCAAGGAAGCACCAGACCTTCTGGTCGGACGGCTCGACCAGGTCGCGATGTTCAAGGTAACGGATGAAGCGGGCCTGCATGATCGCCTGCAGCGGCCCGAGCCCCATCGACACCGTCGGGAACTGCCAGAAGTTCGGCATCAGCCATGGATGCGGATACGACGACAGGCCGTCGCCGGCGACTTCCTGGCGGAAATGCCGTAGCTGCTCCTCGCTCAACCGGCCTTCAAGATAAGCGCGCGCATACATGCCCGGGCTCGAGTGACCCTGAACAAAGATCATGTCGCCGCGGTGGTGATCGGAAGGCGCGTGCCAGAAATGGTTGAAGCCAACCTCGTAAAGGGTCGCGGATGACGCATAGGTCGCGATGTGGCCGCCATACTCGGAACTGACGCGGTTGGCGTGCACGACCATCGCCATGGCATTCCAGCGGATCAGCGCCTCGATGCGGCGTTCCAGCGCGCGGTCGCCTGGATACAGCTTTTCGCGCGAAACCGGGATCGTATTGAGGTAGGCGGTATTCGCCTTGAACGGCAGGTAGGCGCCCGAACGGCGCGCATGGTCGATCAACCGGTCAAGCAGGAAATGCGCGCGCACCGGCCCGTGGACCTTGAGCACCGAGTCAATCGACTCCAGCCACTCCTGGGTCTCGATTGGATCGAGATCGTCGGACTGCGGGCCGTCAGCCATGAAGGAACCTCTGATTCACTCGCGAATGAGGCGCGTTACGCGCGCGCACTGGCGCGCCCAGGCGCGAGCCGAAGCCCCATGGTCTGGACCATGGGCGAGGCGAGCGGCCGTCGCATCAATATGCCCGCGCGTAACCCTTCGGGACCGGACGATTTCCGTCCCTGGCAGCGTCGCACGTCGCTCATGTATCGCGATTCACATCGCTCCTCGCTTCTTGCCAGGGACGGAAATCGCGCACGGTCGCGCCCATTCGAGAGTGAATCAGGGGTTCCTTTCTACTCCCATGCCGGCGGCCGGCCCGATATGATCCTAGTTGCAGTGCCTGCGGGTCAAGGTTGCATTCCGTTGCCGAGCCAGACGAACACACTGACGATCACACGGCCGGACGACTGGCACCTGCACCTGCGGGACGGCGAGGCGCTCGCGGCCGTGGTCGGCTTCAGCGCCAGGCAATTCGGCCGCGCCGTCGTAATGCCCAACCTCAAGCCACCCGTTACGACGGTCGAGTCCGCGCGGCGCTATCGGGAACGCATCCTTGCGGCATTGCCGGCCGGGACCAGCTTCGAGCCCCTGATGACGCTGTACCTGACCGACGACACCGAGCCTGCGGAGATCGACCGCGCGCGAGCGAGCGGCTTTGTCTGCGGCGTCAAGTACTATCCAGCCGGCGCCACGACCCATACCGATGCCGGCGTCACTTCGCTCGCGCGTTGTCACGCCGTGCTGGCACGCATGGAAGAACTCGACGTCGTGCTGCAGCTTCACGGCGAGGTAATCGGCGCCGGGGTCGATCCCTATGACCGCGAGGCCGTATTCATCGAGCGCGAGTTGACTCAGCTGGTGCGGCGGTTTCCACGACTGCGCATCGTGCTGGAGCACGTCACGACCGCCGCCGGCATCGAGTTCGTGCGCGCACAGGGTCCGCGCGTCGCCGCGACGCTGACGCCACAGCACTTGCTGCTGAACCGCGGTGCAATGTTCGAGGGCGGCCTGCGTCCGCACCTGTATTGCCTGCCGCTGCTGAAGCGCGAGCGCGACCGCGAGGCCCTCATTGTTGCGGCGACCGGCAAGGATCCGCGATTTTTTCTCGGCACCGACAGTGCGCCGCACGCGCGCGACGCCAAGGAATCCGCCGCTGGCTGCGCGGGTGTCTTCTCGGCCCATGCCGCGATCGAGATCTATGCGCATGTGTTCGAGGTTGCCGGTGCCCTCGGCAGGCTGGAGGCATTCGCGAGCCACAATGGCGCGGACTTCTACGGGCTGCCGCGCAACAACGGCAAGATCACGCTCAGGCGCGCTTGCTGGAGCGTCCCAGCGAGCTACCCATTCGGGGCCGGCGAGCTGGTGCCATTGTTCGCCGGCGAGAAGCTGTCCTGGAGGCTGGAGCCTGCGGATGGCCAGATATGAACGCCCCGTCGGTCATGATGCGCGATCGCTTCCGCGGATTTCTGCCGGTCGTCGTGGATGTCGAGACCGGCGGCTTCAATTCCGCAACTGACGCACTGCTCGAGATAGCGGCCGTGTTGTTGCGAGTCGATGCGCATGGCCGGCTGGTCCGCGAGGTGACGATTCGCGAGCATGTCCGGCCATTCGAGGGCAGCCGCCTCGATCCGGCGTCCCTCGCGGTCAATGGCATCGATCCCTGGCATCCATTGCGCATTGCGGCCGCCGAAGGCGATGCGCTTGGCGTGATTTTCAGGGAAGTGCGCCGTATGATCCGCGAGCAGGAATGCACGCGCGCGATCCTGGTCGGTCACAATGCTTCATTCGACCTCGGTTTCCTGAACGCTGCTGCGGCCCGCGCCGGCATCAAGCGCAACCCGTTCCATCCATTTTCGAGTTTCGACACGGCCACGCTTGCAGGCGTCGCGTATGGGCAAACCGTGCTGTCGCGCGCGGTATTGGC
>JANPCY010000384.1:0-5727 GCA_031431175.1 Steroidobacteraceae bacterium
GGACCCCCGCGAGTGAGCGCGTAAGTTCCGGCGGCGCGAACGAGCGGGGGTCCCGGCCAGCGTAGTCCGCGCGACCGGCATCACCACCACTGTTCGATCGGCTGGGTCGGCGGGGCTGCGCTAGAATCCGAGGCCATGAAAATCATCATTCTCGGCGCCGGCCAGGTCGGCAGCACGGCTGCACATCAACTGTCCCGCGAACAGGCCAACGACGTCACGGTGGTGGATACCCACGATGAAGTCCTGCGCGACCTGCAGGATCGGCTCGACATCCGCACAGTGTCCGGCAATGCCGCGCACCCGGCCGTGCTCGAGGCCGCGGGCGGTGACGGTGCCGACATGATCGTCGCGCTCACGAATAGCGACGAAGTCAACATGATCGCCTGCCAGATCGCCTGGACGCTGTTCCACACCCCGACCAAGATCGCGCGCATTCGCTCCGGCGATTACCACCGGCGCCCGGAACTTTTCGGCGACGCCGCGATTCCGGTTGACCTCGCGATCAGCCCTGAGCAGCTCGTCACTGACTACGTCGAGCGGCTGATTCGCTTCCCGGGCGCGCTTCAGGTTCTTGATTTCGCCGACGGCCGCGTACGTCTCGTCGGCATGCGCGCGCTCAAGGGCGGCAAACTGGTCGGTCATCAGCTCAGCGAACTGCGCGCCCACATACCAAATCGCGAAGTGCGCGTCGCCGCGATCTATCGCGACGGCCAGAACGTGAAGCCCGAGGGCGACACGATCATCGCCGAGCACGATGAGGTGTTCTTCATCGCCGCCCGCGATGACATGCGCGCGATGATGAAGGAGCTGACCACCGAAGAGGCGCCGGTACGGCGTGTCGTCATTGCCGGCGCCGGCAACATCGGTTTCCGGCTCGCGCGCGCCCTCGAGGATCGCGCCCAGGTCAAGCTGATCGACCGCAGCGTCGAGCACTCGCGACGTGCGGCCGAGACATTGCGCAACACCCTGGTGCTGACCGGCGACGCTGCCGATGAGGAATTGCTGCTCGAGGAAAACATCGACGATACCGATGTGTTCGTGGCCGTGACCAATGCCGAAGAGGCCAATATCCTGTCCGCCATGCTGGCGAAGCGCCTCGGGGCGCGACGAGTGATGGCGTTGATCAACAAGCCGTCCTACGCGGAGCTGATGGAGGGCGGCAAGATTGACATCGCGATTTCACCGCAGACGATCACGATCGGGGCGCTGCTCGCCTATGTGCGCCGCGGTGACGTGGTGCGCGTGCACTCGCTGCGCCGTGGTGCGGCCGAGGCGATGGAGGCGATTGTTCACGCCGACAGTCGCAGGTCGCCGGTCGCCGGCAGGCGCATCGACCAGATTGACCTGCCGGAAGGAACGACCATCGGTGCAGTCGTGCGCGGCGAGCAGGTCATGATGGGGCACCATGACACGGTCATCGAAGCGGAAGATCACGTGATCCTGTTCCTGACCGACCGCCGTCACGTGGAGGATGTAGGCCGGCTGTTCCAGGCCGGCACACGCGCATGAATCTCATGATGGTGCAGCGCATCCTGGGGCTGATGCTCGTCATCTTCAGCCTGACGATGCTGCCGCCGATCGGCGTCTCGTTTGCCTTCGGCGACGGCCACTGGCAGCCATTCCTGCATTCCTTCCTGATTGTCGCGGTGGTCGGTCTCGTCCTGTGGTTCCCGGTGCGGCATGTGCGCCGCGATTTGCGGTTGCGTGACGGCTTCCTGGTCGTCGCAGTGTTCTGGATCTGCCTGGGTGTGGCCGGCGCGACGCCATTCCTGCTGATCGATGTGCCGGAGCTCGGCTTCACCGACGCGGTGTTCGAGGCCGTATCCGGCTTCACGACCACTGGAGCTTCCGTGATCGTCGGTCTGGACGATCTGCCGAAATCCATCCTGTACTACCGCCAGCAGATCCAGTGGCTGGGCGGCATGGGCATCATCGTGCTGGCCGTCGCCTTGCTACCGGTGCTCGGCATCGGCGGCATGTCGCTGTACAAGGCCGAAACGCCCGGGCCCATGAAGGACCAGAAGCTGACTCCTCGCATCACGCAGACCGCGAAGGCGCTTTGGACGATTTACGCGCTACTCACCGCAGCCTGTGCGCTCGGCTACTACCTGGCCGGCATGACCGGTTTCGACGCCGTGGGCCACGCCTTCAGCACGCTGTCGACCGGCGGATTCTCGCCACACGACGCCAGTTTTGCATTCTTCGACAGCCCGTCGATCGACGCGATCGCCACAGTTTTCATGTTTCTCGGCGGCGCCAACTTCGCGCTGCACTTCTCCGCATTGCGCCAGCGCGATCCAGTGACTTACTGGCGGGACACGGAATTCAGGGCCTACTTCTGGCTGGTCGCCTACGTGGTCGGCGGCGCGGCCATTTACCTCCGGCTGATGGGTGAATTCGAAACCTTTCCGCTCGCGTTGCGCCACGCCAGCTTCCAGGTTGTCTCCATGCAGACCAGTACGGGTTTCCTCACGACAGGATTCGCGCACTGGCCGGGCGCGCTGCCTGCGCTGCTGATGCTGCTGACATTCATCTGCGGCTGCGCCGGCTCGACGGCCGGCGGCATGAAGGTCATCCGCTGGCTGCTCGTATACCGGCAGGGTCTGGTGGAACTCAAGCGCCTCGTGCATCCGAGCGCCGAGATCCCCGTCAAGCTGGCGGGACGCCCGGTGCCACAGCGCATCATCAGCGGGGTTGCAGGTTTTTTCGCGATGTATTTCATCATCTTCGCGACCTTGACCCTGCTGCTGATGATGGTCGGGCTCGACCAGGTGACGGCCTGGTCGGCCATCGCGACCAGCATCAACAATACTGGCCCTGGGCTTGGCGATGTCACGATGACGTTCCGCGATATTCCGGACTCCGCCAAGTGGATCTGCGCGATTGCGATGCTGGTCGGGCGTCTCGAGATCTTCACGCTGGTGCTGCTGTTGACACCGGCTTTCTGGCGGCGCTGAGATGGGCCTGCGCGACAACTTGCAATTGATGCTGGAACGCGGCCAGGACTCGCCGCTCCTGCGCTACTCGCTCGGCCTCGAATGCACGAAGGCGGGAGATTTCCTGGCCGCGATCGATCACCTGCGCCAGGCCGTCGAGCAGAATCCCGGTTACTCGGCCGCGTGGAAGGCACTAGGACAGGCTCACGCCACAGCTGGCTCGCCCGAACGTGCGGCGGAGATTTACGAACTCGGCATCGCCGCAGCGCAGAAAAGCGGCGACATCCAGGCTGCGAAGGAGATGGGAGTGTTCCTGAAACGGTTGCGCCGCTGATGTACGAGCCCAGGCACAAGCCGCCGCTGACCCGCGCCCGGTTCGCACGTCGCCTGCTGGGTCACTCCGCCGTGGTCGTCGGCCTGATCGTGGCGTCGCTCGGACTCGGCATGTGGGGCTACGTCGGCTTCGAACATCTTTCCTGCATTGACGCATTCCTGAACGCCGCCATGCTGATGGGTGGCATGGGGCCGGTGCACCTGCCGCAGACCGAGGCGGGCAAGTTGTTCGCGGGGGTCTACGCGCTTTACGCCGGGCTCGTGTTCATCGTCACTGCTGCGCTCCTCGTCTCGCCGGTACTCCACCGGCTGCTGCACCGATTCCACTGGAACGAGTCGTCCGGCAAGGCCGACCGGTAACACTTGATCGGGCTCCTGCAACGCGTGACCAGTGCGGCGGTCGAAGTCGAGGGCCGGGAAATTGCACGAATCGGTCCCGGCCTGCTGGTGCTGATCGCAGTCGAGCGCGACGATTCCGCCATCGAAGCCGAGCGTCTGCTGGAACGGCTGTTGAACTATCGCGTGTTCGCAGATGCCGAAAGTCGTATGAATCTCTCCGTCACGGACGTCAACGGCGGGCTGTTGCTGGTGCCGCAATTCACGTTGGCCGCAGACACCAGGAAGGGCCTGCGGCCCGGATTTAGCACCGCGGCGCCGCCCGAAGAGGGCCGGCGCCTGTTCGAGGAGCTTCTGGGGCTCGCGCGACGGCGTTTCCCGGGTGTCCAGGCGGGTCAATTCGGGGCCCACATGCAGGTGTCGCTGGTCAACGACGGGCCCGTCACTTTCTGGATTCAGGCTCCGCATCGCGGAGCCTGAAGGCCGTTTGGCGTATCATCCCCTACTGCGCCGGGTGCGCGGGCTGGAGTTGCAATTATGGGTATCGGTTTCAGGGAACTGCTGATCATCCTCGCGATCGCGCTCCTGATCTTCGGGGCGAAGAAGCTGCGCACCATCGGGTCGGACCTGGGCGCCGCGGTCAAGGGCTTCAAGAAGTCCATGAACGAGGGTGACAGCGAGGAAGCCGGCAAGAAGCTCGCGCAGGACGAACCTCCGGACGCGGACTTCAGCAGCAAGAAACCCGACAACGCCGATTCCTCGAAGAACGCCTGACGCCTGATGTTCGAGGTTGGCTTCACCGAGATCATCCTGATACTCGGCATCGCGCTGTTGGTGCTGGGCCCGGAGAAGCTCCCGAAACTCGCCAATCAGGTCGGTCGCTGGGCCGGCCGTGCCCGTGCGATGGCGCGTCAGTTGCGCCAGCAGCTCGATGAAGAAGTAACGCTCGACTCAGTCACCAAATCCGACCCGCCTGTGCGCCGCCCACCCGGCGTCGCCCCCGTGGGTCCGCCGGAAAAACCCGAGGGCCCGGATCCGTCATGAACGAACCGGCGCCTGATCCGGATAAGCTCGCCGAGAGCTCGCTGCTCTCGCACCTGCTCGAGCTGCGCGACCGCCTGCTGCGGGCGCTGATTGCGACATGCGTGGTCGCGGTGCCCTGCCTTTACTTTTCGAATGACATCTTCACATGGCTCTCCGAGCCGCTGCGTGCACAACTGCCGCCGGGAACCAAGCTGATCGCCACCAGCGTCGTGGCACCTTTCATGACGCCCTTCAAGCTTGCGCTGGTCGCAGCGATCTTCTTCGCGATGCCGATGATCCTCTACCAGATCTGGGCATTCATCGCGCCCGGCCTGTACCGCCATGAAAGGCGCTTCGCGCTGCCGCTGTTTATTTCGAGCGTGATCCTGTTTTACTGCGGCACCACTTTCGCCTACTTCCTCGTTTTTCCGGCGATTTTCCAGTTCTTCGTCATGACGACGCCCGAAGGCGTCGAGATGCTCGCCGACATGACGCAGTACATGGATTTCGCCGTGTTGCTGTTCTTCGCGTTCGGCCTCGCCTTCGAGATTCCGGTTGCGACCGTGCTGCTGGTGCGCACCGGACTGGTGAAGCTCGATACGCTCACGAGGAATCGAGGCTATGTGCTGCTCGGCATCTTCATCATCGCGGCCTTCCTGACGCCGCCGGACGCAGTCTCCCAGACCATGATGGCCGTGCCGATGTATGCGCTGTTCGAAGCCGGCATCATCATGGCGCGACTGCTGGTGCGCGCCCGGCCGCCCGACCCGGAAGCCGATCCGGCTTGATGTTGCACCGCAACATCGTTGAGACTCGCCGGACTCAGGAGAAAACAAGAAATGACCACTGACGTGCACGTCCCGTCTGGGACATTGCTAGGCCACCCGCGTGGCCTGTTCCTGCTGTTCTTGACGGAGATGTGGGAGCGTTTCAGCTTCTATGGCTTGCGGGCGTTGCTCGTGCTTTATGCCGTCGCCGCGACCAATGCCGCAAACCCCGGCCTCGGCTGGGACAGCGTGCAGGCGCCGACGCTCTACGCCTGGTACACGGGGCTGATCTATTTCACGCCGCTGTTCGGCGGCTGGCTCGCGGACAATTT
>JANPCY010000385.1:0-2044 GCA_031431175.1 Steroidobacteraceae bacterium
ACCGCCAGCCGCCCGCGGCCATCCGGGGCCGCATCGCCGTCCACGACATTGCGCAGGTCCGCAACCGCAGGTTCGGGCAGGTCGCGGCCCCAGTTGACGCCGGTCAGGTGCGCGTCAGCGTGATTTGCACCGCAGGCGAAATCCGCAAGCGCCACGGCGGAACGGTCCGCGATTATCGGCATGCGCAGGCCGACGGGGCCGAGGAACCCTGGCTCGCAGCCCGCGAGCGAGGCGATGCGCGCGAAATCGGCCATTCGAAGCGGCACGGCGACGCCCTTCTGCTTCTGTGCCTTGAACGCGTTCAGATCGTGATCGCCGCGCAATACCAGGGCGACCAGCCCGCCGTCTGCGGCGTCGACGACCAGCGTCTTGAGCATGCGCGCCGGTGCGACGCGAAGCTGCTTCGAGACCTGGGCAATGGTGCGTGCCCCGGGGGTCGCGACCTGCGCCAGTTTCGCCGCGGCGAGCGGACGCTTCTCACTTGGTGCAGGAGCTTCGGCGAGCTCGAGGTTCGCCGCGTAGTCACCCGTATCCGAGAAGACGATTGCGTCCTCGCCGGAATCTGCGAGCACGTGGAATTCCTGTGAAGCGCTGCCGCCGATCGCACCGCTGTCGGCGTGCACGGCACGGAAACGCAATTTCAGGCGCGTGAAGATCGTGCTGTAGGCTTCGTACATCCGGCGGTAGCCGTCGGCGAGCGAGGCTTCGTCGGCGTGAAAGCTGTAGGCGTCCTTCATGATGAATTCGCGTGCGCGCATGACACCGAAGCGCGGGCGGATTTCGTCGCGAAACTTGGTCTGGATCTGGTAGAAGTTGACCGGCAGTTGCCGGTAGCTCTTCAACTCGCGGCGCGCGTGGTCGGTGATGACTTCCTCGTGCGTCGGGCCGAGCACCATGTCGCGATCGTGACGGTCCTTGAAACGCAGGAGCTCGGGACCGAACTGGTCCCAACGTCCGGACTCGACCCACAGCTCGGCAGGCTGGGCGACCGGCATGGACAATTCAAGCGCACCGGCGCGGTCCATTTCCTCGCGAATGATGCGTTCGACCCTGCGCAGCACGCGCAGCCCCATCGGCAGCCAGGTGTAGAGGCCGCTCGCGACACGGCGGATCAGCCCGGCACGCAGCATCAGCTGGTGGCTGACCGCCTCGGCATCAGCCGGGACTTCCTTCAGGTTCTGGATCGGATACGCGGACAGTCGCATGGACCACCTTTTGGCGCGGCCAGTGTCGCCGGCCTCAAAGCGCGGTATCTTAGGCGCTGCACCCCGGCCTTGCCACGGCATCCGCATGAAAGTGGACCTTAACGAGATACGCTCGCGCCGCGGCATCTACCTGCTGCCGAACCTGCTGACGACGCTTTGCCTGTTTAGCGGCTTCTACTCGATCATCGCCGCGATCGACGGGAACTTTGAGCGCGCGGCCATCGCCATATTCGTGGCCATGATCTTTGACGGACTCGATGGGCGAGTGGCGCGCCTGACCGGCACCGAGACGATCTTTGGCAAGGAGTTTGACAGCCTGGCGGATATGGTGGCGTTCGGGGCGGCGCCAGCGATCGTCTGCTACCAGTGGGGCGTCGCCCGCATTTCTGAGTATGGCTCTGCCTGGGGCAGGTTCGGCTGGATCGCCGCGTTCTTCTTTGCGGCCGCCACGGCCATGCGTCTCGCGCGCTTCAACGCACGCTCGGCCACGCAGGACAAGCGTTACTTCGAGGGCCTGCCGAGCCCTTCGGCCGCCGCGGTCGTGGCGGCATTCGTCGGGCTTGCGTACAAGTACGAGGTAACCGGCCTGCCCGGGCTGATACTCGCATTCGTGATTACCGTGCTGGCGGCGATCCTGATGGTCAGCCGGTTTCCCTACCGCAGCTTCAAGGACCGGGCGGCCGGCGAGCGCGTTCGCTATTCGAAGTTCCTGATGGTGCCACTCGTCATTGCGCTGATCGCGATCGATCCGCCGGTCGTGTTGTTCGTGTTGTTCAGTGGCTTCGCCCTGTCCGGCCCGATCGGCTGGACCTGGCTCAAGATCCGCAAGCGGCCGCGCG
>JANPCY010000386.1:0-4559 GCA_031431175.1 Steroidobacteraceae bacterium
GGCGTGAGGCACGTTCGGTGGAATCACCAGCACCTCACCCGCAGCCACGATGATTTCACGCTCGCCATGCACACCGAGCAGCATGAGCAGCTTGCCGGTGAGGACGTAGGTGATCTGCTCATTGTGATGTGAATGCCGCGGGACATCGTCGCCCTTCTTCAGAACAATCTGCGCGATCATCATGCGCTCGGCCGCTATCAGCCGACGGGTGATGGTGCCCCTCAAGGCCTCTTCCTGCATGTCATTCCAGCGGTAGAACTGCAAACCTGGACATTCAATCATTGCATGACCTCAAAGGATTTCCGGCGATTATGCCTGTTGTGCCAAGTGCCGGTAGAATTGCCGGGATACCTGGACCAGGCCAATGCCAAAGTCTCTGAAAATCGCCTGCGGGGCCGCAGTTCTTATTGTCATCGTCGTGGTGGCCGCGCTTCTCCATGTGCGTGCCAAGATCTCCAAGCCGATGATGGAGGCAGCGGCCTCGGAGGCATTGGGAATGGAGGTCAGAGTCGGCGGCCGGGTGGCAACCGGTATCTACCCCAGTCTGCACGTCACGCTGGAGGACGTGCAGATTCGCAACCGGGGAGCGAATATCGCTTCCACAAAAGAAGCACGGGTTTGGGTCGATTTTTTCCCTCTGCTCCGTAAAGAAGTCCGGATCGGGAAAATCGCGCTGTCAGATGCCCGCATTTCCATCGAGCGGAACCCCGATGGAAAATTCAACTTCGAGAAGCCGGAGGCGGCTGCAGTCACGTTGCCCGCTCTGGACCTGGCGAGCGTCTCGCTATCCGATGCGACGCTCCACTACGCGAACAAGCAGTCCGGCGATATTTATGAGGTCCGGCGTTGCAACCTGGACGTACGCCGTCTGACGCTGTTGCGCGACGAAGGCCCGGGCCTCATGAGGCATCTTTCCATCACGGCAGACGTGGACTGCGGTGAAGTCCAGAGAAATGACGTGACGGTGTCCGACCTGAAGTTCTCAGCCGACGTCAGGAATGGGGCCTTCCAATTCAAGCCGGTTACGATGCAAGTCTTCGGCGCGGAGGGATCAGGGACCATTGAAGCGGATTATTCAAAGGCTATCCCCCTTTACCACATCCGTTATTCACTGCCGCAGTTCCGCGCCGAGGAATTCTTCAAGACCCAATCGCCGCACATGGTCGCAAGAGGGCTGATGGATTTCGAGGCGAACCTGACGATGCAGGGACCGACTGTAAATGGGATGAAGCAGACAATGGCGGGGACCATCTCGCTGCGGGGCAAAGCCCTTACGCTCGAGGGCACCGATCTCGACAGTGAGTTCTCCCAGTACGCGGCCAGTCAGAAATTCAATATCGTGGATGGCGGCGCTTTTTTCTTTGCCGGGCCGCTGGGCCTGGTGGTCACAAAGGGATACGACTTTGCGGGCATCTTCCAGGGCTCAGGGGGCAGCAGCGAAATTCGCACGCTCGTCTCCGACTGGGAAGTGGAGCACGGAGTGGCACAAGCGCAGGACGTTGCCTTTGCAACCAACAAGAACCGGATGGCCCTCCAGGGAGGACTCGATTTCGTCAACGAACGATTCGTTGACGTGACCACGGCGCTGATCGACGCCAAGGGTTGCGCGAATGTGCGGCAAAAGATACATGGCACCTTCCAAAAACCGGTGGTGGATCAGCCGAGTTTTCTCGAGGCCCTTGCCGGGCCGGCCGTGAAGTTGCTAAAGAATGCGCGGGATATCTTTCCCGGAGGCGAGTGCGAAGTCTTCTATGCCGGTTCGGTGGCGCCGCCAAAGTGAATGGATTGCAACGAAACGGGCCTGACAGAGCTATTTCGGCCGAAACCTCTAGATTACGCCACGCTGCTCCTGGTCGAGTTCGATCGATTCGAACAGCGCCTTGAAGTTGCCCTCGCCGAAGCCTTCGTTGCCCTTGCGCTGGATGATCTCGAAGAAGATCGGCCCGATCACGTTTCTGGTGAAGATCTGCAACAGGATTCCGTCCTTCACGTTGCCGTCAATCAGGATGCGCCGCTCCTTCATGCGCGCGAGCGACTCCTGGTGGCCGGTCACCCGCGCTTTCACGCCTTCGTAATAGGTGTCTGGGGTGTCCTGGAACTCGACTCCATTTGCGCGCAGCGCATCGACGCTCGCATAGATGTCGTCCGTGAACAGCGCAATGTGCTGGATGCCCTCGCCCTGGTACTCGCGGATGTATTCCTCGATCTGGCTCTTGTCGTCCTGCGATTCGTTGATCGGGATGCGGATCTTGCCGCAAGGGCTCGTCATTGCGCGGCTGAAGAGGCCCGTCTTCTTGCCTTCGATGTCGAAGTAGCGGATCTCGCGGAAGTTGAAAAGTCGCTCGTAGAAGCCGGACCAGACGTTCATGTTGCCGCGCTGGACGTTGTGCGTCAGGTGATCGATCAATGTCAGGCCGGCATCGCGCACCGGCTGCTGCGGGTCCCGAACAGGCATGAAATCCACGTCGTAGATTGTCCGGTCGCCGTAGCGATCCACCAGATAGACAATGCTGCCGCCGATACCCTCGATTGCCGGAATGTGCAGTTCCATCGGGCCCACCCGGGCCTCGACCGGCTTCGCACCCAACTCGACCGCCCGGCGCAGGGCGTAGGCGGCATCCTTGACCCGGAAGGCCATGGCGCAGGCCGAGGGCCCGTGCGCACGGGCGAACTGCTGGCCGAAGCCCTGGGACTCGGCATTGATGATGAAATTGATGTCGCCCTGGCGGTGCAACGTGACGTTCTTGCTGCGGTGCCGGGCCACGACCGGGAAACCCATGCGTGCAAACAGGGCCCGCAACTGTTCCGGGTCCTCGGCCGTGTACTCGACGAACTCGAAGCCGTCGGTACCCATCGGGTTTTCGAACAGGTCACCCATGATCTGCTCCCGGGTTAGTTACAATTGTAACTATAATCGGCCCGTGGCCAGCAGGGAACCGCCCATGTCCGTACCAGCGAGCGCGATCCGGGCCCTGGACCTAGAGCACTTCCTGCCCTATCGATTGTCGGTGCTTTCCAACACCGTCTCGACGGCCCTGGCGGGCGCTTATGCGCGCCGCTTCGGCCTGTCGATCCCGCAATGGCGCGTGATTGCCGTACTTGCACGCACGCCCGGGCTTTCGGCCGCCGCTGTCGCCGAGCGCACGGCGATGGACAAAGTCGCGGTCAGCCGCGCGGTAGCGGGTCTGGCTCGCTCCGGTCGCGTGCGGCGCGCGCTTGCCAGGAGCGACCGGCGCCGTTCGGTGCTGACGTTGACAGCGCGCGGGCGCGAAGTCTACACGCGCATCGTCCCCTATGCGCTCGAGTACGAGCGGCGTTTGCTGGCCGAGCTCGCGCCGTCGGAACAGTCATTTTTCGCCGCTGTATTGACCCGTCTGCAGAGGCGCGCGGTCCTGCTCGGCCCGGCTGGTGCGGCGCGTGTATAATTCGCCGCGCCACGCCATCGGTCGGGACGCATCGGGCCGGGCGCATCTGGAGTGTCGATGCTAGGCAAGATCCCGGCCGCCCGTCAGGAAATCATCGACCGTATTGCTGCCCGCGCACGCCGCGCCGCTCACCGCCGCAAACCGGTGCCGGCGGACCGCTTTGCGCGGTACTTCTACAATGGCGTCTCGGAACTCGACCTCGTGCAGCGCGGAGACGGCGACCTCGCTGGTGCGGCACTCGCACAATTCACGATGGGGCGTGTCCGGCGGCCCGGCCGGCCGATCATCCGGGTGTTCAATCCGGATGCCGCACGTGACGGCTTCTCCTCCTCGCGTACCGTCATAGCGGTCATTACCGACGACATGCCATTTCTCGTCGATTCGCTCGGCATCGTCTGCACGCAGGAAAGGCTGGCAATACACCTGATCGCGCATCCGGTCTTCGGCGTTGTGCGCGACCGGCACGGCCGCCTGACCGACCTGTTCCTTGACGATGCCTGTCCGGACGCGAAGCCAGAGTCCTGGCAATTCATCGAGGTCGATCGCGAGGCCGACCCGGCGCGGCTTGTCGCGCTGGAGCGGCGCATCAAGAGCATGCTCGATGATGTCCGCTGCGTGACGACCGACTGGCGGGCCATGCGCCGAATGGCGCGCGAGATCGCCTCGGACCTTGGCAAGCAGATGCGTGGGCCGCAGGCGGGCGAGGCGCACGAAGTGAAGGCACTGCTGGAATGGATGGAAGAAAAGCACTTCACCTTCCTGGGATATCGAGAGTACCGGTTGCGACGTGGCCGGACCCGTGACCTGCTGCGGCCGAACCCAGGTTCGGGGCTCGGGCTCATGCGCCCGAACCGCCACCGCAAGCAGCGGTCGGTCGTCCTGAAGGGTGATGGGCGCGAGTTCGCGCGCTCAAAGGACCTGCTTATCATCACCAAGGCGAACTCGGTCGCCACCGTCCATCGCGCGACCCATCTTGACTACGTCGGCATCAAGACCTTCGACTCCGCGGGCAATGTGACCGGCGAGCGGCGCTTCATCGGCCTGTGGACCTCTTCGACCTATAATCGCAGCCCGCGGGAAATCCCGGTGCTGCGCCACAAGATCCAGAGTGTCATCGACCACTTCGGCCTGAAG
>JANPCY010000387.1:0-4245 GCA_031431175.1 Steroidobacteraceae bacterium
CCAGATGGGCGTAACGGCGCTCGAAGCGCTCGTTGGCACGACGCAGTGCCGCCTCCGGATCGACGTCGAGATGGCGTGCGAGATTGACGACGGAGAATAACAGGTCACCGAGTTCCGCCTCCAGGCGGCCGGCATTCCTGCCCTCGTCGACGACCTGATCGAGTTCAACGAGCTCTTCGTCGATCTTGGCGCGTGGCCCGCCCGCATCCGGCCAGTCGAATCCCGCATTGGCGGCCCGCCGACCGAGCTTGCGGGCGCGGGTCAGGGCAGGCAACGCCATCGGAATGCCGGCCAGCGCCCCATTCCCCTGCCCCTGTGCCTTGCGCTCCCCGGCCTTGAGTGCTTCCCATACCCGCGACTGCTCGGCGGCGTCCGCGACCGGAACGCCGCCGAATACATGCGGGTGGCGCCGCGTGAGCTTGTCGCAGATCGCATCGACGACATCGTCGAACGCAAATGCGCCACGCTCACTCGCAAGTTGCGCGTGGAATGCGACTTGGAACAGCAGATCGCCGAGTTCATCGCGCAGTGACTGGAGATCCCCGCGTTCGATGGCATCGGCGACCTCGTAGGCTTCCTCGAGCGTGTGTGGCGCAATCGAGCGGAAGTCCTGTCGCAGGTCCCAGGGGCAGCCCGAGACCGGGTCGCGCAAGCGCATCATGATCTCAAGCAATCGGTCAATCGCCATGGAGCGGCGACCCGCCGAGCAATTCCCTGAGCGTCAGCAGCATGCCGGCCGTCGCGCCCCAGATGGTGTGTCCGCCCCAGGGAAGTTCCAGTACCTCGAGGTCCTCACCGCCGAACCTGTGCATGCGACGCGTGTGTGTCGCGGGATCCAGCAAGTGGCTCAAGGGTGCCTCGAAGGTAGCTGACACCTCAGCGGGATCGAGCGCCAGCTCAAAGCCCGGGCGAACGAGACCGACGACAGGTGTCACGCGATAGCCACTGATCACGACATGATCCGGCAGGCAGCCGATCACCTCCACAAACTCGCGGCGCAGTCCGATTTCTTCCTCGGCCTCGCGCAGCGCCGCCGCGACTGCATTATGGTCACCGGGCTCCAGTCTGCCGCCGGGAAACGAAATCTGGCCTGCGTGATGCTTGAGGTCGCTGGCCCTGTGGGTCAGCAGCACAGTCAGTTCTGCGCCGCGATCGATCAATGGTATCAGCACGGCGGCGCGTGTCGCTTGCAGTGGGAAAAGCGTGCGCAAGCGTTCCAGCACGGAGCGCGAAACGGCGCCGACCCGCAAGTCCGAATCCGCGTATTGACAACCCGCAAGCCGGCTGCGCAACTCCCGTCTCAGGGCCTCCGCCGGGAGCCGGTGCAGGTCAGATGCCGGTGAAAGGATCACGGCTCGCCCTGTGCGGATCCGCCGCGCGCCAGCCGTGCAGGATCAAGAAGGCGCGCCAGCTTGTCGCGCGGCATGCCGGTCTCCTCGATCGCGACATCGAGGATCGGGCGGCGCTCTGCGGTCGCACGGCGCGCAATTGCCGCGGCCCGGTCGTAGCCGATCTCCGGCGCCAGTGCAGTCAGGAGCATCGGATTGCGCGCCAGCGTTTCCGAAAGTGCGGCAGCCTGCACGGTGAGGCCGGAGATTGCCCGGCGCGCGAGCGCACGAGACGCATCGGCCAGCAGCTCGATGTTCTGCAGCAATCCGTGCGCGATCAGCGGCAGCATCACATTGAGCTGGAAGTTGCCGGATGCGCCGGCCATCGCGACCGCGGCATCATTGCCCATGACCTGGGTCGCGGCCATCGCGACTGCCTCGGGGATCACCGGGTTTACCTTGCCGGGCATGATGCTGGAGCCCGGCTGCAAGGCCGGCAATGAAATCTCGCCGAGTCCGGCCAGCGGTCCGGAATTCATCCAGCGCAGGTCATTGGCGATTTTCAGCAGCGCAACGGCCGTGCCGCGCAGCTGGCCGGAAAGTTCCACGGCCGTGTCCTGCGACGCCAGGCTCGCAAAGCGGTCCGGCGCGGCGCTGAGATCGAGCCCGCTCCGCGTCGCGAGACGTGCAATTGCACGCGCTGCAAATTGCGGATGGGCGTTGACACCGGTACCCACCGCCGTCGCACCCAATGCGAGGCGTTGCAGGCGTGGTGCAACCGCAGCCAGGCGCAGGGCCGCATCCTCGATTTGCGTCTGCCAGGCATGCATCTCCTGGCCGATGGTGATCGGCAAGGCATCCATCAGGTGTGTGCGCCCCGGCTTGACGTGATCGCCGACCTGGGCGCATTTTTCTCCGATCGCGCGCGCAAGCTCGGCGAGCGCCGGCAGCAGCGTGTCGCGCAGCTCGAGCGCCGCCGCGAGATGGATCGCGGTCGGGATGACGTCATTACTGCTCTGGCAGCGATTGACATGGTCATTCGGGTGCACGGCGGAGCCGAGCCTGGTGGCCGCCAGTCGGGCGATCACCTCGTTGGCATTCATGTTCGTGCTGGTGCCGGAGCCAGTCTGCATGATGCCGACTGGGAACTGGTCGGCATGCTTGCCAGTTGCGATCTCGAGTGCCGCCGCTGCGATCGCCGCCGCGAGCGCTGGCTCGAGTTCGCCGAGTTCACCGTTGGCCCCGGCGGCAGCCCACTTGATCAGGCCGAGGGCGCGGATCAACGGGGCTGGCATCGGCAGGCTGCCGATCTGGAAATTCTCGACAGCACGCTGGGTCTGGGCACCCCAAAGCGCCGACGCGGCCACGCGGACCTCGCCGAGGCTGTCCTTTTCGATGCGGTCGTTATCGCTCACGGGTAACATACACATCCTATCATCTGGGCCTGGCGCCATGACCGATCATCGCCTGACCGCATTGTCGCCGCTCGACGGGCGCTATGCCGACAAGTGCGCCGACCTCGCCTCCCTGTTCAGCGAAGCCGCGTTGATCGGCTATCGCGTGCGCATCGAGGCCTGCTGGCTCCGGCGGCTTGTGTCAGCGGGCCACTTCCCGGCGCTCGGCACTCTGCCGCCGCCGCTGGCGTCCCGACTCGATGCGCTCGCCGCAGGCGTGGGGGAATCCGCCGTCCGGCGGGTCAAGGAGATCGAGCGCGAGACAAATCACGACGTCAAGGCTGTCGAATACTTCGTGCGCGAACAGCTGACGGCGTCTGGTGCCCGGCCCGCGCAACTCGAATTCGTGCATTTCGCGTGCACGTCCGAGGACATCAACAACCTGTGCTACGCGATGATGCTCGCCGACGCGCGCGCTGGCGTGCTGCTGCCGCTGATCGGAGAACTGGCGGACAGGCTGGCCGGGCTTGCGCACGACCACGCCGCCACCGTGATGCTGTCACGTACGCATGGCCAGCCGGCATCGCCGACGACACTCGGCAAGGAAGTGGCGAACTTCGTCACACGCTTTCGCCGCGCGGCTGCTTCACTCGGTCGGGTGGAGCTCATGGGCAAGTTCAACGGTGCAGTTGGCAACTTCAATGCGCACCTGGCTGCCGGCCCGCAGATCGACTGGCGCGCGGAGTCGCGCCGCTTAATTCTGGATCTCGGGCTCGTGCCGAACGAGTACACGACGCAGATCGAGCCGCATGACTGGATCGCAGAGTATTGCGACGCGCTCGCGCGCGCCGACACCGTGTTGATCGATCTGTGCCGGGACCTGTGGGGTTATCTCTCGCTCGGCTACTTCCGGCAGCGGCCGGTCGCCGGCGAAATTGGATCATCGACGATGCCGCACAAGGTCAATCCAATCGACTTCGAAAATGCGGAGGGCAATGCCGGTCTTGCGAATGCGATGCTGAGACACTTCGCGGAGAAGCTGCCAGTGTCACGCTGGCAGCGTGATCTCAGCGACTCGACGGTGCTGCGCAATCTCGGGGTCGCGCTCGGACACAGCACCCTGGCATGGCGTTCGGTGCTGCGCGGCCTCGATCGCATTGAGCCGGATGGCGCGCGCATGACGGCGGATCTCGATGCGCACTGGGAAGTGCTCGCAGAGGCGATCCAGACGGTCATGCGCGCCCACGGCGTTGCCGGTGCCTATGAAATGCTCAAGGAATTCGCGCGCGGCCGCGAGATCGGGGCGGTCGAGCTACGTGCCTTTGTGGCAACGCTTAATTTGCCGGACGATGCGCGACAAAGACTTCAGACGATGACGCCGACCGCCTACGCGGGCCTCGCTGAAGCGCTCGCCAGGGCGGTCTGAGGACTGCCGGCTATGCCAGCCGACACCATCGAATGCGTGTTGACGACCTGGAGTACGGACCGTATCGTGCTGCAGGGAATCCGTCGTGAAGTGTTCA
>JANPCY010000388.1:0-1891 GCA_031431175.1 Steroidobacteraceae bacterium
GCTCGGCGAAGTCACCCCTTCGGTGCGCAAGGTCTGCCGGAAATTCCGCGCAGCCGCGGGCAATGCCTCGATCAGTTCAGCCAGGTCGTCGCTCAGCGAGTAGGCCAGCGATCCGGTCCCGCCCACGATGCCGAGCAGCACCAGCGCGGCACCGACTACGCGCGGGATTTTCCATTTGTGCAGGAAGTTGACGACGGGCGACAACGCGTAACTCAGCAGGACTGCCAGCATGACGGGAATGAATACAGAGCTGCCAAAATACAGCGCAATCACGACCGCGATCACTGCGATCAGCGCGAGCGATACGTTGCGGTAGTCGCCGGACGCACTAACAATGGAATGAGTGGTATCCGACCGCGGTGCGGCGGGAGTCTGGTTGTCCGGGGGAGACTCCACGTTAGTTTTCTCCGCGACGATCATGCCAGGTCAAAGCTTGCACGCAATCCCGCCGGGCATATGTGCGTTACCGTACCGAGCCATAGCCAGGCTCGGAAGTAAGAAAGCACAGTCAGGCTCGCCCTGGGCAGCTTGTGGGATGACCGTAATCACTGGGATCCCAGTGTGCGGTTCCGGGTGCAGATGAACCTGCCGAAGATGAGTGACCGTTATAGTGTATTTGTCGGCAGGGTTGAACTTGATGAATACGTCACCGAGCTACGCGACGATTTTGACACACTGCCACGGCAGTTCGGACGTGAGCGAGACGATGCGATGCTGCTTGGCCTCGGATACAATCAGCCCGGCAGACGCGGCGGGTACTTTGACGTAGGGTTAGGCACCAGTCTCGATTCCTCGACGGGGCCGTACCTCAATGACACATATCGAATTGCCGTGCCGATACTGGCACGCAATCTGCTGCGTCTGCGCGAGACGATTTTCTGGGAGTAAACCGAGCGTCTTGGCACGACCACGCGGTTCGATCTGGAGCGATTGCTCACCGACAAATTGCTTGCGCACTGGACCGGATCGGCCACGTTCACCCAGGAGATGCAGGGCGCACGCTGGTTCTCGAACGTCACGCTCTACCAGAATCTTGGCGATGGACGCGCGCTTTCCAATCAGGTGGGGTTGACCGCGGAGTCAGACCGCGATGTTCCCATTACCGACTATGGTTTGCGGCTCATTTACCGTCGCACCATTTTCAAGCGGGACTGGTTGTTTTTCGAATTGCGCTCCAGCATCATTTGGCCACGCGATAACTTGCTCGAGCGCCGCGATTCCAACATCGGGGCAGGCATAGCAGTCGAAATGATGTTCGGCGAACGCAAGAAACGCTGATCTCTGACGAGGCGCCTTTGATCATGCGTATGCGCGCCAGCGCACCGACTGGGTCCGCTGGCCGTATCATTATCCGTTTGTGAACCCAAATCAGCATTGAGTTGAGGAGCTATACCATGTCCAGCATCAGGAAGGATCATTTTGTCGGCTCAGGAACCGGCGCAGTGGCCGGCGGCATCACAGGCGCGGCCGTCGGGGCCGTTGGCGGCCCGATTGGCATGGGCGCAGGCCTGATCGTGGGTGGCATCGCCGGAGCGGCTGCGGGCGACAGCATTGCAGAAGCGGTGAATCCGACGGTCTACGCGGATTATTGGAAAAGCAACTACAAGAGCGCGTCGTACCTCACGGTCGATCGCGGGTGGGACGACTACGAGCCGGCCTACAATCTCGGGTACAGTGCCCATGGTGGCAATCTCGGCCGCAAATTCGAGGATGTCGAATCCAGCGTCGCGAGCACATGGGCGGCCACCAAGGGCAAATCGCGCCTCGCATGGAACGAAGCAAGGGGCGCAGTGATGGATGGCTGGAATTATCTCGAGCGTGCCATACCTGGCGATTCCGACCACGACGGGAATTGATCCCGGCATCGTTCGGCAGACGTAAGTCGAATACT
>JANPCY010000389.1:0-14888 GCA_031431175.1 Steroidobacteraceae bacterium
GGGGAGAACTACTGCCATGCGCACTCAAGACCTGTTTGTGATTGGTACCGGAGCCGTCCTGATTGGACTGATTTCCTCGGCCTCGTTTGCGCAATCGACGGAGCGTGCGGCGAGTCAGCAGGCCGTTACGGCGATCGACGAGGTCATCGTGACGGCACGTAAGCGTGCCGAGTCGATCCAGGAGATCCCGGAGTCGGTGTCCGCGTTTTCGGGCTCGGAGCTCGAGTTGGCCAAGATCGACCATATCGACAATATTGGCGCTCACATCTCCAATCTCAATCTTTCGACCCGCGCTGATGGCCATCCCAACGTAACGATCCGCGGCGTCGGTTCGCACGGTAACACGGAGGGGGTCGGCTTCTACGTGGAAGGTGTCCAGAACGCGACCGATGCGTCGGCGCGGTTCGGCGATGTCGAGCGGCTGGAGGTATTGAAAGGACCGCAGGGAACGCTGTATGGCGGAAGCAATGTCGGCGGCGCGGTGAAGCTCGTTACCCGGCGGCCCGACCTTTCCAAATTCGGGGGCAATGCGGTCGCGGCGATGGGTGACCAGAACACCCGTGATTACTCCGGGACGATCAATCTCCCGATCGTGAAGGATCAGGTCGCCTTGCGGCTGTTCGGCTATTACGCTGAAGATGACGGCTACCTGTTTTCGAACAACCCCATACGGTTGAATGGGCTTTCAAACGCGGACACCGTGTTCTGGCCGTCTAACAATGTGTGCCAAGTGCCATTCGACTTCTCCCCGGGTTTCCCCGAGCCGGCCAATTCGCCTTGCGCGAGTATTCCGAACATTGCCGAACGCTGGCGTGAGCATCCGAATGAACGTGTGGAACAGGGCGCACGCCTGCAGTTGCTTGCCAACCTGACCGACTCTGTCGAGCTTCTCGTATCCGGTCGGTACTATGATTTTGACGGTGGCAATAATAATTGGCGGGTGGAGGATCCCAGCAATCTGCAATTTAGCCGGGAACGCGAGTTGACGTTTGCAGGACGTCGCCACATGGAGGTCAAAGCCGGCACTCTCGAACTGAACTGGCATACGGAACCCGCCGTGCTCACGTACCTGGGGTCCTATACGCGTCTGGACCGGGAGGACACCACCGACCTGGACGTCACAAACGAAGTGGGCTTCGACTTGTATCGCCCCGAGTGGACAGACTTCCAGACACACGAGTTGCGAATCACGTCCTCGGGCTCAGGCCCGTGGGAATGGTTGGCCGGTCTGTACTACTCGCTCAAGAAAAACGACTGGAATTCGTTTGCGAACTTCTACGCGACCACCAGCGTGCTGGCGGGGGCTCCATTTGGCCCCGGTGGATCCACCTTGTTGCCTGGACCGCTGAGGATCCTCGACTCAGGCCTGTTGGGCCCCACGATCCTGGGCGAGACCTCGCTGCCGCCGACGCTCTTGGAGGAACAGACGGTACGGATCTATTTCCCGTTCGAGAATCGGTATCGTGAGAACGACCACACCGCGGCGTTTCTCTCGACCAGCTACCGGTTCACGACCGGGTGGGAGCTCGGCCTTGGACTTCGCTTGGACGATTGGTCCGCCAATACGCTGGACCGCGATGCCACGCTGTACGGCACCAACACGCCCTTCCTCGAGCAGGGCGACACGGAGCTGATGCCGAAGGCGTCGGCGAGTTATTTCTTCGACAACGGCACGATGGCGTATGCGACGTACGCCAAGGGATATGAGCCGGGTGGCTACAACCTTTACGACACGGCTGGCACGCCGCTGCTGAATCCGTTCAAGAAGGAGCAGGCCAACAGCTATGAGGCCGGCATCAAGCTGCCTTTGGCGAATAACACGCTCGAGCTGAACGCGGCCGTTTTCTACATCGACTACAAGGATCGGCAATTCGAGATTCAGCAGCAGATCGCGATCGGCGGCATCGTGGAGAACATCATCAATGTCGGAGACTCCGAGCAGTATGGCATCGAGGCGGACTTCCGCTGGAAGGTGAATGAATACCTGACTCTCTCTGGCAATGCCGGTTGGCTGGATGCTGAATTCAAGTCGGGGGCGGTCGTTGTCGATGTGGACAGCGTCACCGCCGTGGACGTGAGCGGCAACTTTCCGCCGTGGATCAGCGAGTACAGCTACAGCCTGGGAGCCCAATTCGAGAAACCGATCTCTGCCGGTATGACCCTGCGCGCAAGACTGGATTGGGTGGGCAAGGGCCCGTACTGGTTCAACATGGAGAATACGGCGAGAAATCCAGGCTATGACGTGATCAATGCGCGGCTCGAACTCGAGTTTAGCGACCGCTGGAGCGTCGCTGTCAGCGCTGAAAACGTGTTCGACGAGGACTATTACACCGATGGATCCGTCTGGCCCGGCGATGCCGTGCCCGGAACGCCTGCGCCGAACTTCAACCCCGTGATCGGGACACTGGGCCAGCCGCAGAAGGTCCTGTTCGAGGTGCGCGCCCGATTCTAGACCATCCAAACCTCATCGTCGGGAAATGAACTCGAAGCGGCCACCGACAGCAGCGGTACGAGCAGTAGCGCGACGATGTTGATGATCTTGATCAGCGGGTTGATCGCAAGGCCCGCGCTGTCCCTGTAGGGATCGCCCCTGGTGTCGGCGGCCACGGCCACCTCGTGGGCATCCGAGCCCTTGCCGCCAAAGTTGCCTTCTTCGATGTACTTCTTGGCATTGTCGCAGGCGCCGCCACCAGCGAACCTCGACATCGCGCCAAAGAATTCCGTAACGATCGTGCCGATCATTGCGCATCGGCTAGAAGTTCCGGTCCAGCGGGCGCACGACGTACCGGGTTGCCGTGTCGGCGGCTCCACATCCGCGCTTTTCACTGCTTCGCGGAGTTGACACGCTCCGGAAGCTCTCGCCAACCGTCGCGCATGCCTCATGAATCCAATATGCGAGACTAGTCGAACAAAAAAATTCAAAAACAACATCTTGCGTCGCCTTAAATGATTGTTCAAAATACTGAATGTTCGTTGAGTTACGGCCTGTATCGGGCTAGAATCGAGGTGGGCATGCCGGGAGACGACCCATGTCAGCCAATCTCGAAGTTAGCGCCGACCTTCGGCCCACAGGTTCCAAGCTGGACCTGATCAATGCAACGGTCGCCGCGATCTCGCGCCATGGATTGTCATCGCTGACATCGGCAAAGATTGCGGGCGCGGCCGGCCACACGGCAGCTTCAGTCAACTTTCATTTCGGCAGCAAGGATGCCCTGCTGCTCGCAACACTACGCGAAGTGTCGGATGAATTTGCCGAGGTCATGGCGGTTGTGCTCGCTGAAGCGGGCGGCGATTCATTGCAATGCCTGCTCGGGATCATCGACGCGAGCCTCTCCCGGCGTCTCAGCGATTCGCAGAAGATCGCGGTGTGGTACGCATTTCTTGCCGAGTCGAATGCGCGTGCCGACTACCAACGAATCTGCGGCGATCGCGACAAGGCTTACAGCGAGACGGTGGCCGGCTTGTGCAGGCAACTGATCACGGTACAGGGTCTCGCGGACTGGCCCGACGCCGAGGCCGTCTCGCTAGGGCTGACCGGCCTCATAGACCAGCAGTGGCAAGGCATCCTGTTCGAGGGCGACGATTTCAATCGCGACGCGGCAAGGCGCCAGTGTCGCGCCTACCTGTGCAGCGTGTTCCCGTGGCTTGCCGCGCGCATCGAGGCGATGGCACCGGTCAAGGCAAGAGTCCGCGCTACCGAGCCCGCAGTCTCGGCAGACCCTGCGTTGCATTACACCTTGCCGGCGTGGGTCTATCGCAACCAGGAATTTCACGAACTCGAGAAGGAGCGACTGTTCATGCCCTCATGGCAGGTGGTCTGCCATGTGAGCGAGCTTGTCGCTACCGGCGATTACGTCGCGTTCGAGTTCTTCGGCCAGCGGGGATTCGTCGTACGCGACGAGCGCGGCACTCTGCGCGCCTTTCACAATGTCTGTTCGCATCGCGCGCACGCCGTCGTCAGTGGCGAGCGCGGCCAGTGCGCCAAGTTCCTGACCTGCATGTATCACGGCTGGACTTATCACCTCGACGGGCGCAATCGCAGTGTCAGCGCGCCGGACACGTTTCCGAAATTCGACCGCTCGAAATTCGGGCTCAAGCCGATCGAACTCGAAGTGTTCATGGGCATGGTATTCGTCCGGTTCCGTTCCGGAGAAGCCTCGGTCGCGGCGCGCATGGAGCCCTACAAGGCTGAACTTGCGCATTACCGGATGGAACAGATGGTCCCGCTGGACGATCTCTGGACGCGTGAACTCGAGATCGACTGGAAAAACGTTGTCGAGAACTATGTCGAGGATTACCACTTCCCGATCGGGCATCCGGGTCTGTCGGCATTGATGGAGGCGAAGTACGATCGCGAGATCCTGCCTGCCGGTGGCACCATGCGCCTGAGTCATCGCATGCGCGAGAAGCCGCTCAAGTCATGGAGTGCGGAGCGCTATGCCAGATTCCTGCCGGTAATCGAGCATCTGCCCGAAGATATGCGCCGGCGCTGGACCTATTTTGGATTGTTCCCAACCGTGTACTTCGACGTCTACCCGGAATGGCTGGATTTCTTCCAGCTCCTGCCATTGGGACCCGGGCGCACGCTGATTCGCGCACGCAGCTACGGTTTCCCGGACGACCGCCGCGAGATGAAGGCGGCGCGATTCCTGTGCTCGCGGCTCAACGCTCGCGTGCAGGCGGAAGACGAGGTGCTGACGCGCTCGGTGCAGCGTGGCTTGTCGTCGGGCGCCTACACACAGGGCATCCTGTCCGACAAGGAAATCGTGCTGGCGGGATTTCAGGACTGGATTCGAGCGAGACTGCCGGTCACGCAACTGATCCAAACGCCGGCCAGCGGTTCGGTCGCGGCGCAGAACACCGCACTGGCGTCCTAGTCGCGCTCAGCCCGCGCGCAGGTACCACTCGTAGTCGCGATCCGTGATCTCTGCGTGAAAGCGGTCGCATTCCTCGCGCCGGCACGACGCGTACAGTTCGTGATAGCGCTTGCCAAGGTACCGGGGCAGGATCTGTCCCGCCTCGAAGGCGGCGAGCGCGGCCTCCCAGCGCAATGGCAGTACTGCCTTTTCTTCGATGACCGTACCCGGCGCTACCATCGGACCGGGGTCACAGCGGTTCGTGATTCCGTGGTGGATGCCGGCCAGGATTGCGGCCATCACGAGATACGGATTGCCGTCCGCGCCGCCGGGCCGGTGCTCGATGCGCGTGTCTTCCGGCGCCGACAACGGAATGCGCAGTGCCACGCCACGGTGATTGACTCCCCAATTGGGCTCCAGCGGCACGAACAGCCCAGGCCGGTAGCGGCGATACGAATTGGCGGTCGGTGCAAAAATCGCCATGGATTCGCCCATCGCCGCGGCGAGGCCACCGATGGCGTGGCGCAGCGTGCCGGAGAAGGGCTCCTTCGGGTCCGTTCCCGCAAATACGTTGCGGCCGGCCTGGTCAACGAGACTCACGTGCACGTGCAGGCTGCAGCCGGCTGAATCCGCGAATGGCTTCGCCATGAAGCTTGCGCCGAGGCCATGCCGCCGCGCGACGGCTTTCACGGCGCGCTTCAGCAGGACAGCGTGATCGCAGGCGCGTTCAGCGCTCGCGACATGATGGAGGTTGACCTCGAACTGGCCCGGCGAGAATTCCTTGAGCGTAGCGCCGGCGGGAATTTTCTGCGCTTCGCAAACGGCATAGAGCTCAGCGAGGAACGGGTCGACATCCTCGACGTCCTCCATGCTGCCGTATTGCGGGCCGTCCTGCGCTTTGCGCGTGCCAGGAATTCGCCCGACCTTGGGCGAGGGGCGATCGCCATCCGGTTCGAGCAGGTAAAACTCAAGTTCGGTCGCGGCGACGGCGGTCAGGCCCATGTCCTGCAGCGGGCGCGCCGCGTTGCGGAGCACCTCGCGCGGATCGGCAAAGAACGGTTCGCCATTCGCGCTCGCCATCGTCAGCAGCACCTGCGCGGTCGGCACCTGCGCCCACGGCACCGGGGCGAGCGAGCCAGGCACGGCCGTCGAAATCACATCGGGATCGCCGTCGCGTCCGCCATTGTCTATGCGTTCGAAGGTCTGGCCCTTGGCGTCCAGGAGCACCGTCGCGCCGCAGAAGTTGACGCCTTCAGCGAATGGCTTGGCGAACTCGTCACTGACGACGCGCTTGCCGCGCAGGATGCCGAGCATGTCCGGTTGCAGGAGTTCGAGCAGTCGTGTGTCAGGGTGCTGCTCGAGAAACGTCTGCAGCTCGTCCGACCGGCTGTTCCTCTGCTTGCTCATGATCCTTTCCCCGATGTTGTCTGCGTGGCGCGGGCGCTGCGCCAGGCAATCGCGGCCTTGGCGCCGTCCTTCCTGAGAATCGCATTGAATTCCCGCGACTCGGCGGAATCGGAAGTCTCAATCGTCACATCCGTCTCGAGCGCCTGCGCAAGCGCCTCGCGCAGGCCGGCCATATCGAGGCTCCTGTTGATCGCCTGCTTGGTCAGCCGGACCGCGAGCGAGTCGTTAGCCGCGATGCGACGGCCGAGTTTCAGTGCCTCTTCGAAGAGTTCCGCGGCCGGCACTACGCGGTTGACGAGCCCCATCTCACGTACTTCCTGCGCGCTAACGTGATCGTCACCCGAGAGCAGGAGATAGCGCGCCTGCTTGGGACCTGCGAGCCAGGGCAGCAGCATCGTGACGATGCCGCTGCCGAACCTGACCTCGGGCATGCCGAAGCTGCAATCGTCCGACGCAAGCGTCAGGTCGCAGGCGACTGCAAGTTCCATTGCGCTGCCGAGGCAGTAGCCGTGCGCCGCGGCGATGGTCACTTTCGGGCAATCCCAGAAACGCATGATGATCCGGAAGTCGTTCTCGAGCGCGCGGCGCACGTCCGCCGGATCGGGCCGGCCGTCGCCGACACCCATGTCGAGGTCAAAACCCGCAGAAAACGCTCGCCCGGCGCCAACTACGATGATCACGCGCACCGCATCATCGGCCTCGGCCGCGTCGAGCGCACGGTCGAGCGCCTCGATCATCGGTCGGTTTATCGCGTTCAGCTTGTCGGGCCGATTCAGTGTCAGCACGGCGAGGCCATCGCGGTGTTCGCTCTGGATCATGACAGCCGGAACCACGCGGACTTCGTCTGCGAATAGCTCTTGAAGCTGTCGAGGCACTTGTCGCGCGCGTTGCCGGACTGCTTGTAGCCGCCGAACGGCTGCGTCATGTCGCCCTCGTCGAAGGAGTTGATCCAGATGATCCCCGCCTCGATGCCGCGCACCAGCCGGAACGCTGTGTCGAGATCGCGCGTCCACACGCCTGCGGCGAGACCGTAGTCCGTGTCGTTCGCGATGGCGATCGCCTCGTCCACGCCGTCGAACTCGATGACGGACGCGACGGGGCCGAAGATCTCCTGGCGTGCGATCGTCATGTGGTTCTTCACGCCAGTGAAGAGGGTGGGGTTTACGTAGGCGCCGTCCTTCAGTTTTTCCGGAGTGCCGCCGCCGAATTCGAGCTTCGCGCCTTCCTCGCGTCCCTTGTCGATCATGCCGAGCACGCGCTTCTGGTCCTCGCGGGTGACGAGCGGACCCATATTGGTCGCCGGATCGAGCGGATCGCCGGGCGCGAAAGCGTCGCGGCCAAGCTCGATGAACCGCTCGACGAAGCGCTCGGAAATCGCGCGGTCGACCAGCAGGCGCGATCCGGCATTGCAGACCTCGCCCATGTTCGAAAAAATGCCGCGGTAAGCGGCGGTGACCGCGCGGTCAAAGTCCGCCACATCGGCCATGAACACCTGCGGTGTCTTTCCGCCGCATTCGAGTGCGACCTGCTTCATGTTCGACTGGCCCGCATACTGGAGAATCAGCTTGCCGACCGCGGTCGAGCCCGTGAACGTTATCTTCCGGACGTCGTCGTGCAGCGCGAGCGCGCGCCCGGCCTCTTCGCCGAGTCCGTTCACTACATTGAAAACGCCAGGCGGTCCGCCGGCCTCGGCGAAAAGTTCCGCGAGTCGCAGGCAGCTCATCGGCGCCTGCTCGGCGGGCTTCAACACGACCGTGTTGCCGGCTGCGAGCGCGGGCGCAATTTTCCAGGTCGCCATCAGGAGCGGATAGTTCCAGGGCGAGATCGCGCCGACGACGCCGTACGGCTCGCGCAGCACGAGGTGCATGACGCCCGACTCGGTGCTCGTGACGGCCCCGTCGACCTTGTCAATGCACTCGGCCATGAACCGTATCGTCTCGACGACGGCCGGGAGATCGCCACCGACGACGTCGGCGATCGGCTTGCCCATGTCGAGCGTCTCGAGCACGGCGAGCGATTCCGCATTCTGGTCGATCAGCGCGGCAAACCGGTTCATCACCTCCATGCGCTGCCGAGGTGCCATCCGCGACCAGACGCCTGCCCTGAAGGCGCGCCGGGCGGCCGCTACGGCCCGGTCGATATCCTCGGCAGTCCCTGCGGACATGTCGGCGAGCAGCTCGCCATTCGCCGGATTGATGGTCGTGAATCGTCCGCCTTTGGCGGCATCGACGAAGCGGCCGTCGATGAAGAGGCGGGTCTCGATCCGCTTGCGCGCAGTCGCCGCCGCTGCTTTCCATTGGCCCCGATCATGTCCGCTCAATGTCTGGAGACTCATCAGGCTTGCCTCGCTTTGGTGATGACGAGCGCGTCGACGATGACGCAGCCGTCCGCATGCACGATCACGGGATTCAGGTCCATTTCGTCGAGCAGGTTGCCAAGACCGGCTGCCAGCGCCGAGAATTGTGCGGCGGTCCTGCAGAATTTATCCACTGCGAGCGCGCGCCGGTGGCGGCGGCTCTTCAGCAGGGGTGCCAGGGCGAGGCGATCAATCAGTCTCCTGGCTTCCGCGGCATCGAATGGCGGCAGCGCATGTACCACGTCCGCCAGCGCCTCGACATGCAGCCCACCGAATCCGAGCAGCACGACGGGCCCGAACTGGTCGTCGTGGATCATGCCGAGCAGCATCTCGACGCCTTCCGCGGTGATCATGGGCGCCACGAGCGCGCGCGCATCGATCCGCGCTGCCAGATCCCGGTAAGCACGGACCAGCGCCGCTTCGTCGCCAATGCCGAGATGCACGCCATTGCGATCGGACTTGTGGTCGATTCCGCGCATCGCGGTCTTGAGGACGACCGGATAGCCGAACTCCTGCGCGGCGGCAAGCGCCTCGGTTTCGCTAGCAACGACGCGGCCCGGATTCGCCGGAAGCCCGAAATCCCGCAACAGGTTCATCGCGTCGTTTTCATCGAGGTTGCTGCCGTCTGCGAGCCGCGCGCGCCAGCCTGCCAGTGCATTGTGCGACAGCGGGACGGGCGCAGCGCGATCGCGCGCCAGGAAATCGCGATGATCGAGCAGGTGCCTCGCGCCGCGCAGGAATGGCATTACGCCATCGAGGACCGGAAATCCCTCGCGAGTCGCCGCGATCACCTGGGAATCTGCGCCAGTTCCCTGCCGACTGCTGACCAGGAATGCAGGCTTGCCAGATGCCCGGTAGCCCGCGCGCAGATATTCCAGATAATCGCCGTAAATGCCGCCGCCGGGGGCGCGGTCGTGGACCACTGCGCCAAAGGCCGCTTCCGGGTCGCACATCAGCGTGGCGAAGCATTGCTGCATGCCGACATGGTAATCCGGTCCGCCGGTGCTCCAGGCATCGAGCGGATTGATCGCAGGCAGGCCGGGGTCCAGCAGCGAGGCAAGTTTCGTTGTCGTGGTGGGGGACAGCTGCGTCAACGGAACGCGCGCAGCATCGGCGAGATCGATCAGCAACTGCCGCTCGCCACCCGAATCGTGAATCGAGACCAGGCCGCCGGCGGCGACCGGATGCGGCTGTGCGAACAGGATCAGCGCCGTGGCAAGATCGTCCATGTCGCCGACACGATGCACGCCGTATCGATCGAACAGCGCCTGGTAAACGCCGTCCTCGCCGGCGATTGCGCCGGAGTGTGAGACCGTCAGTCGGGCGGCAAGCTCAGTGCGGCCGACCTTCAGTGCGACGATGGGAATCCTGCGTTTCTGCGCCTTTTCGAATGCGCGCACCAGACCCACGGGATTTCGCGCGGTTTCCATGAAGAGTCCGACGACCTTGGTGGTCGGTTGATCGAGCGCGAAGTCGAGGTACTCGTCCATCGAAACAGCCAGTTCCTGGCCGGTCGATACGACCAGGTTGAAGTCGATGCGCTCCTCGCAGTCGACGATGCCGCACATGCCGGAACCGGAATGGCTGATGTAGGCGACATTGCCGCCACGCGCATGCATCCGCGTCTGGAAGCCGCAGGCCCAGATACCATCCGCGAAATTGTAGAAACCCATGCCATTGGCGCCGCAGACCAACAAGCCGGCTGCGTTAATCTTCGCCAGTACTCGATCGCGCAACGGCGGCTCGCGATCTTCCGCGAGCACGAGCGTGGACATCAATGTTGCGGCGTGCGCGCCGTGCCCGATGACGTCGTCGAGCGCGGCCTCGACGCGCGCATCGCCGACCGCAAAGATGACGTGCTCGACCGGTTCCGGCAGGGCCGCCAGCGACGGGAAGCAGGGCATGCCGCAAACAGACGTCCTGCCAGGATTGACCGCGTACAGGCGGCCTTCGAAGCCGCCCTTCAACAGGTTCTCGACTGCATTGCGGCCGACCGTTCCCATTCGCTCGGTCGCGCCGAGCACGGCGATCGAGCGGGGACGAAGCAATGAATCCAGCCGATGCGGCATGCAGGCTCCGCGCCCCGGCGGATCAGAAATCCGCGGCGGGTGTCGCGCGACGGCGCGGCGGGTCGAAGAACGCGCCCTCGACCACGCGACAGCGCGCCATCACTCGCGACCACTTGAGTTCGCGCTGATAGTAGATCTCCGCCCAGAGCTCATCACCGGGCCGGCCCCAGGGCATGTGCATCGAGGCGAGCGCGATGTTCGACTTTGCGGACGGCGACCATTCCGCCGACGTCACGGTGCCGACGACATTCCGCTTGCCGTCGTAGATGTACGCCGAGCGCGCGGGCTTGTTGCCCTCGATGTCGAGCCGCACCAGGCGGTAGCGCGAGCCCCGCCGTTGCTCTTCGAGGAGGGCGCGACGGCCATTGAAATTGGGCTTGTTGAAATCAACCAGCCGGCCGAGGTCGAGTTCGAATGGCGAGCGCGAGCGGTCGAGCCGTATCGCCTGGTCGGCCGGCAGGAAGTCGACTTGCGCCTGGATGAAACCCGCCTCGATGCGTGCCACTTCAAGCGCATGCGTGCCCATCGGGCGGATGCCGTGATTCGCGCCTTTGTCGAACAACGCGTCCCAGAGTTCGAGCGCGTGCGCCGGATCGATCCAGAATTCATAACCGAGGTCGCCGGTAAATCCGGTGCGCGAGACCATCAGCTCGCCGCCGTGAAACGGAAAATACGCAATATCGAACGGCTTCAGCTTCTCGGCGCCTGCGCAGCCGATCGCCTTCAGCACGGCGCAGCTGGTCGGCCCCTGCAGGGCGAGGGCGGCGACTTCGTGCGTATCTTCGACGATCTTTACGTCAAACCCGTGGGCGGAGCGGGTCAGCCAGTCCAGTTGACGTTCCTGGGAACAGAGGCGGTAATCGCCTGCGCGCAGATGGAACACGGTGCCGTCGTCGATGACCTGTCCGTTGTCGTCGCACCAGACGCAATAGCCGACCCTTCCGGGCTTTATCTTTGCGATATCGCGCGTGATCAGGCGATTCAGGAAAGGCAGGGCATCCTTGCCCGTGATCCGGTGCTTCGTCATCGGTGTCAGGTCGAAAACGGCGCAGGCATTGCGGATCGCTGCGTACTCGAGCGCCGTGTCGAAGAACGCATCAGCCGTCGTGTAGTCCTTCCACCGGTGCCATTCATTCAGCGTATTGAGCGCCGCCGTACGCGGATGGAATGGCGTCTGGTAGACCGCGGTCTTGAAATGTTCCTTGTGCCTCATGCCGCGCGCTCCCCGGCAAGGACCGCGTGCGCGGCGTTTCTGCCAGCTGCACCCATCACGCCGCCGCCGGGATGGCATCCGGCGCCGCACAGGTAGAGTCCATTCACCGGCATCGCGTATTGAGCAGCGCCCGGAACCGGCCGCAGCATCAGGATCTGGTCAAGCGCCAGCTCGCCGTGGTGCCAGTGGCCGCCGGTGATGCGGAATTCCCGCTCGATGTCGGCCGGTAGCAGCAACTCCGATGCGACGACCTGGCGGCGCAGTCCCGGGGCGTAGCGCTCGAGCAGGCCGAGCGTCCGCTCCAGGAATTCGGCGCGTGCGGCGTCGGTGCTTGCGCGCGGATCGAACGGGGCGTACTGCACGATCGCCGACAGCACGTGCCTGCCCGCCGGAGCCAATGTCCGGTCATGAATACTCGGGATCGTGATCTCGAGTGCCGGATCCGGCGAACACTGGCCGTACTTCGCATGATCGAAGGCGCGGTCGATGTAAACGGGATCGGGCGCGATCACCAGCCGCTCGCCGGCGCGCTGCGCCGCCAGCCGCGCAAAGCCGGGTAACCCGTCGAGCGCGAGGTGCAGCTTGGCTGCCATGCCCTTGGAACGAAAATTCCGGATACGGTGCACGAATCCGGCTTCGAGATGGCGTGCTCCCACTAGCTGAAGCAGCGTTCTGGCAGGATCGGCATTTGAAATCACCGTGCCGGCCGCCAGCTTTTCGCCGCCCTCGAGTTCGACACCCGACACGCGGTCGCCTTCCAGTGTGATGCTCGCGACGGGACAGCCAGTACGCACCGTCGCGCCGCCAGCGCGGGCTGCGGCTGCGAGCGCCTCGCTCACGGCGCCCATCCCGCCCGCGGGCAGCGACAGTCCGCCGGTCACGCCGGTCGCCTGGCCACTCAATCGATGCAGCATCGTCAGGACCGAGTTATTGGAGCGTGGTCCGAGATTCGTGCCGAGCACGGCGTCGAGGGCCAGCGCCCCTTTCAGCAGAGGCGTCTCGAAGGCCTCCTCGAGTACGTCGAAGATGTTGATGCCGGCGATCCGCATGAACTCGCGCATCGGTTCGCGGCCAAGGCGGCGGATGTCAAGGCCCAGCATTGCCGCGGCGATGAGCTCCGAACGGCCGCCACCGCCGATCCGCGGCGGGCGCCTGTTGTGCTGCTTTCCGAGCACGCGCGCAAACCGCAGCATGCGGTCGTGGTAGTCGGCGAGCGCCGCCCGGTCCTTGTCCGGAAGCAGGCCTGCCTCGAGCTTGCCCCCATGGAGCACGAGATGGTCGCCCTCGGTGGCGAGGGCGACGGTCCGGAGATCTGCATGCGCCGCCTTCAGTCCATGCGACGCCAGCTTGAGCTCCCGAACGATGCCGCGGTCCAATTGATAACAAATATGCGCGCAGGCGGAGACGCGGAATCCCGGCGCGAACTCGCGCGTGATCGCCGCGCCGCCGACCCGATCCGAGGCCTCGAGCACCAGCACTTCGCGCCGGGCCCTGGCGAGATAAGCGGCGCAGACCAGGCCATTGTGCCCGGCGCCGATGATGATGATCCGGTTGCGGTCAGTCATCCTGCCAACCCTCGGGCACCAGACTGGGCCGCTTCAAGTCGAGCAGTATCTCGCGCGCAGCATTGGCACCCGGTGCCGCCATGACGCCGCCGCCGGGATGCGTGCCCGAGCCGCACATGTAGAAGCCCTTCACCGGGCCGCGATACTGCGCGTAGCCCGGGAACGGCCGGTTGAAAAGCAGCTGATCCATCGTCAGTTCGCCCTGGAAGATGTTGCCCTCGGTCAGCCCGACCTCGTCTTCCAGTTCGCGCGGCGTGCGCACCTGGACGTGGCGGATCAGCGACTTGAAATTCGGGCTGTAGCGCCCGATCTGGTCGAGCACGGTATTCTTGAATCCATCACGATCCTGGTCGGTCCAGTCGCGGCCGTGGATCTTCGGCGGCACGTACTGCACGAACACCGACATGAAGTGCTTGCCGGGCGGCGTCATGGTCGGATCGGTCATCGACGGGATCAGCAGGTCGAGATACGGCTCCTTTGACCAGGTGCCGTTCTTCCAGTCATCGTAGGCGCGTTCCATCTTCTCGAGCGAATCGAGGAAATGGATGTCGCCGAAGCGCAGCGGGTTGTCGCGGCCGAGCGCCGGAAATTCCGGCAGGCCGTCGAGCGCGATGTTGAGCTTGCCGGACGAACCGCGGATCTTGAAATTACGCGCGCGCTTGACGAATTCCGGATTGAGGTCGCCTTCGTCGAACAGCCTGGTGAAGGTGCGCTTCGGATCGAGATTCGACACGACGATCTTGGCACGATACTCGTTGCCGTTCGCGGTCGCGACGCCCGCAACGCGTCCGTTCCGGACGATGACGCGCTCGACCGGCGCATCGGTGGCGATCTCGCCGCCGAACGACCTGTACGCGGATGCGATCGCGTTCGAGACCGCGCCCATGCCGCCGCGGGCGAAACCCCAGGCGCCGATCGAGCCGTCGACGTCGCCCATGTAGTGGTGCAGCAGCACGTAGGCCGTGCCTGGCGAATACACGCCCATGGCGGAGCCGATGATGCCGCTGCCGGACAGGTGCGCCTTGATGAGATCGGACTCGAAATACTCGCCGAGGAAATCGGCAATGCTCATCGTGTAGAAGCGCAGCGTGTCATAGATGAATTGCTCGCCGAACTTCGTGAACTCGCGGCCGAGATGGATCAGCTCGCGGATGTCGCGCGGCTTGAACGAGGTTGGATCGGGCGGGGTGCGCAGCAGCAGCGGGCGGATGAATTTGCACTGGCGCATCACGTCGGTCGAATAGCGGTGGTACGCGTCACCGTCGCGCGGGTTGTGGCGCGCGAACTCGCGGCGCTGCACGTCCTCGTCGGTGTAGTTCCCGATGTCGTCGCCCGATATAGTGATCGTCACGGCGCCGCGGTTGGGCACGACCTGCAGCCCATGGCGAGCCAGTTCCAGGTCACGGAACAGCTCCGGCCGCA
>JANPCY010000390.1:0-3222 GCA_031431175.1 Steroidobacteraceae bacterium
GCGCCAGACCATGCCGATACTCGCGAATTTGTTGTTGTCCGCGAAGCAGGGAAGGCTTTCGATCACCGCAACGGATCTTGAAGTCGAGCTCGTTGCTCAAGCGGAGATCAAATCGGGTGCTGATGGGCAGATGACCCTCCCCGGCCGCAAGCTCCTGGATATCTGCCGCTCACTTCCAGACGGGGTCACGCTCACGATTGCGCAGGAAGGCGATAAAGCGACGGTTCGTGGTGGCCGCAGCCGCTTCGTACTCGCCACCCTTCCAGCGGCCGATTTTCCGGTCATTGATGAACTGGCTGAGCAGCAAACGCTGGAGCTCGCCCAGGCCGACCTCGGGCGCCTCCTGGACAAGACGCACTTTTCAATGGCTCAGCAGGACGTCCGTTACTACTTGAACGGCATGTTGCTGGAAACGGACGGGAAAATGCTGCGAACAGTCGCGACTGACGGCCATCGTCTGGCTTTATGCGAAATGGACCTGCCGTCCAAGGCGCCCGGCCAGCAGGTCATTATTCCGCGCAAGGGGGTCCTGGAATTGCAGCGGCTGCTGGGCACCGCGGGCAACGTTGCGGTTACAATCGGGAGCAATCACGTTCGCGCCCAGATTGGAGACGTTCGGTTCACATCGAAGCTTATTGACGGCAGATTCCCGGAATACGGCCGGGTGATCCCGGCGGCGCCCGCGGCGGCTGTCGTGGCCGATCGAGAAATGCTTCGGGCGGCCCTGCACCGAACGTCTATCCTCGCTAATGAGAAATATCGTGGTATTCGCCTGGCGCTAAAGAAGAACTCGCTGACACTGCAGGCACACAACCCGGAGCAGGAAGAAGCGGAGGAGCAGGTTGAGGTCAATTACAAAGGCGATGAGCTTGAAGTCGGGTTCAATGTGACCTATCTGCTCGAGGCGCTGGCGGCCGTAGACGGGGCCGAAGTTGAAATCGGCGTGACTGACGGAAATTCCAGTTGCCTGGTACGGGCGCCCGGCACAAGCAGTGCCCGCTATGTCGTCATGCCCATGAGGCTGTAAGGGGCGCAATGCCCCTCAGTTGGTTTCGCGCCGAACAATTCCGCTGTCTGGCGTCGGTCGAGCTGGAGCTGGATCAGGCTGCCAATGTTTTCGTCGGCCCGAACGCCTCTGGCAAGACCAGCCTGCTCGAGGCTGCGTTTTTCCTCGGTCGCGGCCGGTCATTCCGTAGCCGGCGGCGGGATGCGCTGATCCGCCACGGCCAGGACGCGTTCGTTCTGGCCGGGCGCAGCAGCGGTGGAGTGGCCCCCGTGATGCTGGGCGTACGCGCGCGCCGTAACGGCACGGACTGGCAGGCGGGCGGCACACCCGTGGGTGGGGTCGCCACACTTGCCGAGCAGTTTCCGGCGCAGGTCATCGACCCCGAGATTCACAAGTTGCTGGAAGAGGGCCCCGGCCGCCGCCGCCGATTTCTCGATTGGGGGGTGTTCCACGTGGAACCGGCCTTCCTGACGACCTGGCGGCGGTATCACCTTGCGCTGAGACAGCGAAACGCCGCGCTCAAGCAGGATCGTGCCGACAGCGATCTCGCAGCCTGGGAACAGGAGTTGGCGGCCAGCGGCGAGGAACTTGCGCGGCAACGGGACGCTTATCTGGCGCGACTGGAGGACCCGCTGCGGACGCTTGGCGAGGCCCTGCTGGGCAGCCCGATCACCCTGGTACACAGCCGCGGTTGGGACGAAAAAAGGTCGCTGCTGGAGGCGCTTGGGGCCGACAGGGGGCGGGACCGCCGTTATCGTGCGACACAATCGGGTCCGCACCGCGGGGACGCGACGGTCGAGGTCGGTGGGCGCGCCGCCAAGGATCGTGTTTCGCGCGGCCAGCAGAAAATGGTCGCTGCCGGCCTGATGCTGGCGCAGCTGCGGATTCAGGAGCAGGAACGGCCCGGGCGTTCAGCGCTCTTGCTCGATGATCCTGCAGCGGAACTGGACCATGACAACCTGACGCGGCTCATGGCGGCGGTGCGCTCAGTGCCGGCGCAACTCTGGGTCACATCGTTGCACGGCGATATTCCGGGGCTTCCGGGTCGTGGCCGGATGTTCCACGTGGAACAGGGCGCCATCCGGCCGGATTGAGCGCTGGGGTTGTTCCACGTGGAACATGCAGCAGCGGCTCATTTTGCAGTGCAAGAAAACAACGACCAGTGACCGCGGAAATGCTTGCGTTTTCCACAGATTCATCCACAAGTGACGCCCGGCCACAGGCGGGCGGCCAGAGCCAAGCCAAGCAACTGAAAAACAAAGCAAAAACAGCAATTGCCGTGCTACAATTTCCGGATTATGCAGCCAGGCCCCCAGGCGTCCGCTGAGGACAACTACGACTCCAGTAAAATCAAGGTGTTAAGGGGCCTCGAGGCCGTGCGCAAACGGCCCGGCATGTACATCGGCGACACGGACGATGGCACAGGCCTGCACCACATGGTTTTTGAGGTCGTGGATAACTCCATCGATGAAGCCCTGGCGGGCTACTGCGACCGCATCGTCGTGACCATCCACGCCGATGAATCGATTACCGTACAGGACAACGGCCGGGGTATCCCGACCGACATCCACAGCGAAGAAGGCCGCTCCGCAGCCGAGGTCATCATGACCGTGCTGCACGCAGGCGGAAAATTCGACGACAACTCCTACAAGGTGGCCGGCGGACTGCACGGCGTCGGCGTTTCCGTCGTCAACGCGCTCTCCGGCGCGCTGACACTGACGATCGCACGCGACGGCAAGCTGCACCGCCAGCAATATCGCCTGGGCGAACCGCTCGGCCCGCTGGCGGTTGTCGGATCAAGCGCCGAGCGCGGCACGACGGTGCGCTTCAAGCCGAGCAACACGATTTTCACGAATACAACGTTCTCCTACGACTGGCTGGCGAAGCGTCTGCGCGAGTTGTCATTCCTGAATTCCGGCGTGCGCATCGAACTCATCGACGAGCGCGAGGACAAGAACGACGTGTTTGAGCACCAGGGAGGCGTCAGTGCCTTCGTGCAATACCTGAATCGCAGCCGCACGGCCATCCATCCGAATATCTTCTATTTCCAGGGCCAGGAAGGTCCGATTTCGGTCGAGGTCGCTGCGCAGTGGAACGATTCCTACCAGGAATCGATGTACTGCTATACGAACAATATCCCGCAGAAAGACGGCGGCGCGCATCTGGCGGGTTTCCGCGCAGCGCTGACCCGCAAGATCAATGATTTCATCGAAAAA
>JANPCY010000391.1:0-2938 GCA_031431175.1 Steroidobacteraceae bacterium
ACCTCATCGAGCAGGCAGAATGGCGCAGGATTCAGTTCGAAGATCGAGAACACCAGCGCCACTGCGGTCAGAGCCTTTTCACCGCCCGACAATTGGCTGATCGTGCTGTTGCGTTTGCCCGGTGGCCGCGCCATGACCGCCACCCCTGCTGACAGCAGGTCGTCGCCGACGAGCTCGAGGTAGGCTGCGCCGCCGCCGAACAAGCGCGGGAACTTCTCCTTGAGGCCGTTGTTGATCCGGTCGAAAGTATCCTGGAAGCGCGCGCGCGTCTCGCGATCGATCCTGCGCATTGCCTGCTCCAGCGTGTTCAGGGCATCGGTGAGGTCGGTGAACTGGCGATCCAGGTAGTCCTTGCGCTCTGACTGCTCCCTGAGCTCATCGATCGACGCGAGATTGACAGCCCCGAGCCGCTCGATCCGTTCATTGGTCTCGGCGAGTTGCTGGTCCCAGGCCGGCACCGTTGCTTCCGGTGTAAGTGCCAACGTCACTGCCGCAAAGTCGAAATGCGTGGTCGCGAATTGCTCCATCAGCGACTCACGTCGCACGCGGGCTTCCTGCATGCCGAGGCTGATCTCGGCGAACGCAGCACGCGCGGATTCGACACGCCCTTCGGATCCCTGGCGTTTCATGTCGAGGTCGCGGACCTGCGCATCTGCCTCGTCGACCAATCGGCGTGACTCGGCAAGCTCCCGTTCAACCGCAAGTCGTTGCTCCAGGTACTGCTGCACCTTGCGCTCAAGGTCTGCGAGTGGTGCCTCACCGTCCGCCAGTTGGCGCTCGAGCTCCGAACGGCGGGTTGCGAGCTGGCGGGCCTGATCGCTCGCGCGATCGAGACTCGTCTGCAGCGTGGCAAGCGTCGAACGCTGCGATTCAAAGCGGATCTCCACCTGTTGCGCAGCTGCAATTTCCGTCGCGCTGCGTTCACGTGACGCTGCGAGCCGCGCGCGAATCGCATCGCGTTCGCGCTCCAGTTCGGGACGCCGGTCCTGCAGCGAGTTCATCAACATCAGCCCGGATTCCAGCCGTTGCCGCGCCGCGCGGATCTCCTGCTCGTCGCGGGCTATCTCCGCATCGGTCTGGTCGAGCTCCCCGCGCACCCTGGTGAGTCTTTCGCTGAACTGCTGCGCGCGCGACCGGATCGCCTCGAGCGCACCGCGTACATTGACCAGGTCGTGGTGCAGGCGGTTGACGGTTCCATGCAGGTCGTCGCGGCTCGCGTCCAGATCCGCAATCCGCGACCTGCTACTCGCCAGCGCCTGGTCGAGTTCGCGAACCCGGGATTCGCCGTCCGCAACATCGGACTGCAGCCTGCGGATGCCCTGTTCCCGCGAGATGACTCCCGCGTGTTCGGTTTCATTGCGCGAGACCCGCAGCCAGTCGTGGCCAAACCAGACGCCATCACGAGTGATGACGGACTGTCCGGGCTGCAATAAGCGCCGACGCGAAACCGCCTCGCGCAAGGTTTCCACGGCGATGACGCCCTCGAGGAGCCCCGCAACGACGGCAGGCCCGGAGACCCTGGCGAGCAGCGAATCCGCGGCGGGCTTGGTCGATCCTGAGCTGGTGGATTCCACCAGCGCAACGCGCCCGGAATCGAGCTGGTTTACCGCCTCGGCGAACGAATCAATCCCATCGGAGCAGACTGCCTCGAGGTAGCTGCCCAATGCAGTTTCGACCGCACGCTCCCAGCCCGCGGCTACCACGAGCAGCTGCGCCAGCCTGGAGCGCCGCTCGAGCTTGTGGGCCACAAGCCATTCGACAACACGCCCCTGCGCCTGGCCGAGCGCCGCCTTCTGAATGGCTTCGACCGCAACCAGCTCGCCAAGCGCCATCTGCAATTCCGCCCGAGCTGCATCGAGTGCGTTCGCCGTGATGCGCTCGGATTCGCGCTCCGACTGCAGCTGTGCAAGTGCCTCGTCAAGCTCGCGCTGCGCAGCAGCACCGCGCTCCCGCGCTTGCTTCTCCGCAGTGGCAAATTCCTCCGGACGCGCTCCCGAAACCATCTTGTCGAGCTGCGTGCGCTCTTGCGCGAGTCTTTCATGCTGTGCCAACAGGCGCGCGAGCCCGGCTTCAATCTGTTCGATCCTGGTCCGCTCGACCAGGGTGTTCTGGGATGCGTCGGCGGATTCGCGGCTGAAGGTTTCCCAGTGCAGTTGCCAATCCGCCATCGCGGACTCGGCTTCTACCAGCGCGGTGCGGGCCGCAGCCTCGGTCTGGCGTGAAGCGTGAAGTTCGGGTTCCGCGCGCGCCACCGATGCCGCAAGATCGCGTAGCTGCTCCTGGTCGCGGCCGACGAGAGTCTGCGACTCCCGATGTTCCTGCATGACGCGCTCGAGGTCGCTGCGCTGCCTTTGACGCAATTCGCGGGTGTGCAGCAGCGATTGTTCGGTTCGGGTGGCGTCGGCACCGGCCTGGTAGTAGCGACCCTGCACGAGTGCAAGCGCGTCGGAACACTCTGCATGCGTTGCGCGCGCCTTTTCGACGGCCGCCTCGGCCGCGCGCAACTCGGCGAGCGCAGCCTGCGTCGCAGTTTCGCGTTCTGCCGCGAGCGTCTGCCGCGCCGCGATGTCACCGTCCAGGTCGCGGATCCTAAGTCCCAGCAATTCCGCCTGCAATTGCCGCTGACGGTTCGTCTGTTCCTGGTAGCGACGCGCGACGCCGGCCTGGCGCTGCAGATGACGGATCTGCTTGTCGACCTCTTCGCGCAGGTCATTCAGCCGCTCGAGGTTCTCGCGCGTATGGGAAATGCGGTTCTCGGTTTCGCGCCGGCGATCCTTGTAGCGCGAGATGCCGGCCGCCTCCTCGACGAAGGCACGCATGTCCTCGGCACGCGCCTCGATGAGCCGCGAAATCATGCCTTGTTCGATGATCGCGTAGCTGCGCGACCCGAGCCCGGTCCCCAGGAACAGGTGGGTGATGTCTTTCCGGCGGCATTTCG
>JANPCY010000392.1:0-6233 GCA_031431175.1 Steroidobacteraceae bacterium
GTGGCGGCCGTGATCCACGAGAACGGGTTGCCGCCGGCATGTGTGGAACTGGAAATCACCGAGTCGATGGTCATGCGCGACGAAGACTGGGCGAATCACACCCTCGCTAAACTCAAGGCGCTCGGTGTCAAGGTCGCGATCGACGATTTTGGAACTGGCTATTCGAGCCTGAGCAGGCTCCGCGAACTTTCGGTTGACCGTTTAAAGATCGATCAGTCGTTCGTGAAAGGCATGCAGAGCAATAATGAAAATCACGCACTCGTCTCCGCCATCATCAAGATGGCTGAAGCACTCGGCGTGGAGGTAGTCGCGGAGGGCGTTGAGGACTTTGCACAATTGCTGGTACTGCAGGATGAAAAATGCGGAGCCGCCCAGGGCTTCCTGTTGGGCCGCCCCCTGCCAGTCGCAGACGCAGAAGCCTTGATGAAGGGGCTGGCGGCGACGCGGGAGATGGGGCGCACCGCGCGCCTGCACAAAAGCATCGAGTGGCCGCAGACGGCGAATCAGAAGTGAACTGGACGTCACTCGACATTCTGGATCTGCTCGCGCATCTGCTCTATCAGCACCTTCAGTTCGACGGCTGAGCGGGTCGTCTCGAAGTCCTGGGATTTCGACGACAGCGTGTTGGCCTCGCGGTTGAATTCCTGCATCAGGAAATCGAGCTTGCGGCCGACTGCCTCTTCGGCGGCGAGAGCATTGGTCATTTCTTCCACGTGGCTTTGCAGCCGGTCCAGTTCCTCGGCAACATCCATTTTCTGCAGCAACATCGCGATTTCCTGCTCGAGCCGCTCAGGATTGCCCTCGCCAGTCAACGCGGCCAGGCGTTCCTGCAGGCGCGCGCGGATGCGTGCATGCACTTCAGGCAGCCTGGCGGCAACCTGCTTTGAAATCCTCTGCACGGCCCGGGCGCGGGTCGTGAGCATTTCCGCGATGCGTTCGCCCTCGTTCGCGCGCGAAGCCTGGAAACTCATCAGCGCTTCCGCGAGCAACCCCCGGGCCGCCTCGCCGAGCGGCGCGGTGTCGCGCTCCGGCTCGCGGATCACGCCGGGCCAGCGCAGGAGATCGACAGCGTCGATCCGGCCGGCAGCGCCGAGCCGGCGTTGCACGAGCAGTGCGCTCTCGACCAACCGGTCGAGCAGCGTGTCATCGAGTTCAAATTCGCGCGGGCCAGGGCTCACCGGGCGCAGGTAAAGCGTCGCGTCCACCTTGCCGCGACGTGCGGCTGTGGCAATTGCCTGGCGGAATTCCGCTTCGGCGCCGCGCAGTTCCTCAGGTAGGCGCATGGCCACTTCGAGATAGCGGTGATTGACGCCCCGGAGCTCCCAGGCGAGCACGCCAAGTGCCGTCGTCCGCTCGCAGCGGGCGAAGCCAGTCATGCTCTTTAACATTTGCCTTGCATCCCCGGGACCGGCCGCGAGCCGGTGTTGTAAGCTGCGCGGCAGTCTAACAGACGGGCCGGCCCGGCTGATTTCAGAGGGGGGCGCGTGCAGTTCGAGTTTGCGGACATCAGCCTCATGGGCGATCGCGACGACAATCAGGATCGCGCCGCAGTCGCGGTCAGCGGTGGCTCGGCACTGCTCGTTGCAATGGATGGCATGGGCGGTCATGCCCACGGCGCGCGCGCTGCGGAGACCGGTTGCCGGATCATGCTGGACATGTTCAACGACCTGTCAAAGCCGTTGTTCGACCCGCTCGGATTCCTGCACCTGGCATTGGGCCGCGCGCATTCGGCGATCGTCACAATCGGCGCCGAGCTGCCGATGGAGTTGCGGCCGCGGGCCACGTGCGCCGTCTGTCTGGTACAGCGCGGCGAGGCCTACTGGGCGCATGTCGGCGACAGCCGCGTTTATCACCTGCGCGGCGCTGCAGTACTCGCGCGCACGCGCGATCACAGCCATGTCGAGCAACTGCTGCGCGAGGGCTCGATCCGCGAGGAGGAAATTCCGGACCACCCGATGCGCAACTACGTCGAGAGCTGCCTGGGCGGTGAGCCTGCGTTGCCCGAGATGTCGATATCGTTGCGCCAGCCGCTGGCCGATGGGGATGTGCTGCTGGTCTGCACCGATGGAATCTGGGCCAATCTCAAGGACACCGAGATCGCCGGATTCTGGCGGCCGGGCAATGGCAGCTGCGGTGATTTGATCAAGGCGCTCGCGGAACACGCAGTTACCGCGTCGGCCCCTCACAGCGACAATGCCTCGGCCGCTGGCCTCTGCTGGTACAACTGACGGATCTGCGGGAGACCGAAATGCGCGCTAGTGGACGGGCAGCTGATCAATTGCGAGCGGTGCGATTCACGCGCCGCTACACCTCGCACGCGGAGGGCTCGGTACTCGCCGAGTTCGGCGCGACACGGGTGCTCTGCACGGCGAGCATTGAGAACGGCGTGCCGCATTTCCTGCGCAACAGCGGTCGCGGCTGGCTGACCGCGGAGTACGGCATGCTGCCGCGCGCCACCCACACGCGAACCGCGCGCGAGGCGGCGCGCGGCAAGCAGGCGGGACGCACGCAGGAAATCCAGCGGCTCATTGGCAGGTCACTGCGCGCCTGCATCGATCTCGACGCCATCGGCGAGCGGACTGTCACGATCGACTGCGACGTGCTGCAGGCCGATGGCGGCACGCGCACGGCCGCGATCACGGGCGGCTATGTGGCGCTTGCGGATGCCATGGATACGCTGATGAGCCGCGGCCAGCTCGAGCGCAGTCCGTTGCACGGCCAGATTGCGGCCGTCTCGGTCGGTATCGTCGGCGGCGAAACGGTTCTCGATCTCGATTACGCGGAGGACGCCCAGGCGGAGACCGACATGAATGTCGTGATGAATTCCGGCGGCGCCTTCATCGAGATTCAGGGCACAGCTGAGGGCCACGCATTCCGGCGCGAGGAACTCGATGTGTTGCTGAATCTTGCGGCCGGTGGCATCGGCAGGCTCTGCGCATTGCAGAACGAGGCGCGGTCCGGCTGAGGCGGGCCCAGGCGATGAGGCACGTGGTGCTCGCGACCAGAAATGCCGGCAAGCTTGCCGAAATGCGCGCGATCCTCGCCGGCCATGACCTCGAGATCATTCCACAGAGTGAATTCGGCATCATGCCGCCTGTCGAGGACGGCGCGAGTTTCATTGCGAATGCGCTGATCAAGGCACGTCACGCGGCAGCACAGGCCGGGCTGCCGGCCATCGCGGATGATTCCGGTCTGGAAGTCGATGCGCTGGGCGGCCGCCCTGGCCTGCATTCGGCGCGCTTTGCGGGCCCAGCGGCGACGGCGCGTGATAACAACGAACTGCTGCTGGCGGGGCTTGCGCGAATTCCCGATGGACGGCGCAGTGCGCGCTACCGCTGTGCCATGGTCTTCGTCGGCCATGCCGCCGATCCTCTGCCAATCATCGCGGAAGCCGCGTGGGAAGGCCGCATCGGCCGCGAGCCGCGCGGCGCGGATGGCTTTGGCTTTGATCCACTCTTCATCGTGGATGGAGACAGCCGCACGGCAGCTGAACTGTCGGCGCAGGAAAAGAATGGTGTGAGCCATCGCGGCCAGGCGCTCCGGGCGCTCGCTGCGCGGATGCGCGAGGCCGGTTGGTAGCGTTACTCGACGACCTTGATCCAGGATCCCGGTGCCGGTTCACCCTCGGGGTAGAGGTCATTGAACAGCCGCAGCTGCTGGACAGGGTATTTCTTGATCGCGGAATTCTTCGCCAGCTCTTCAATCGTGTCGCCTTCGACGGCGCGCACGATGTGCAGGCGGTACGGTTCAGCAAGCTCGAATTCATTGGCGCGCATGCGGCGGAAGGTCTGGGCCGCCGACAGGAATAACGGGTCGCCGGAGGGCGCCACGGTGCCCGAGCGGCTCGCGCCCTTGAAGATCCACATCAGGTTGCTGTAGTAGATGATGATGTAGCGGACATTGGTGGACCGCCCGTACGGCGACGCATCGCCATGCACGATGACGGTCCAGGCATGGAGGCCGTTGATCTCGAGACTCTCGGGGCGCTCGAGGCGCCGGTTCGCAAGTGCGCGCAGGGCGAATTCCCGCGGGTCGGTCACGTCAGAAGGCGGCGCCTGGGCCTTGAGTTCCATGAAGTGCTCGCGATTCGGGCCAATGGCCAGGATCTGCCCCGGTTCATTGACGACCTGCCAGCCGTTTGGAAAGGCCATCGTCAACTGATAGTCAGCGTGATAGAAACGATTGTCGCGCACCATGCCCTGACGCCGGCTGGAACCGACCGGCAATCCGCTGATCGCCTTCAGGAATCCTTCGGGATCGGAGATGTCGCCGGTGGCCCTGGACTCGACACTGGCAGCTGCCGCAACGGCCTGCTGCAGGCGCGTGTCGTTGTCCGGGTGGCTCGCGAACACGCCGTGATAAAGATGTGGCTCGCGATTTTCCAGGCGGGCGCGCTCGCGCTCGAACAGGTCCTGGTCCTTCAGCGTCGAAATCACGTCGATCATCGCGTGCGGATCGTAACCGGCCCTGGCGAGATTCTCGGCGCCGAGGTGGTCCGCTTCCAGTTCCGCCTCACGGCCATAACCACTGATGATCGCGGCTCCCGCGACGTTGGTCAGGTCGCCAAGTGCCGGGATACCGGTGAAAATCGCGGTCGCCGCACTCGCGAGACCCGCCATCGTCGATTTCTTCTTCTGGGCTTGCAGATGCTTCGCCGTGATATGGCCGATCTCGTGGCCCAACACGGCCGCGAGCTGCGCTTCATTCTGCATGTACGGCAGGATGCCGCGTGAAATGTAGACATAGCCGCCCTGGGTCGCGAAGGCGTTGACGTCGTCGGTGTCGACGATCGTGAACTTCCAGTCGAGTTCCGGGCGCGCGCTGACCCTGGCGACTTTCTCGCCGACCCGCTGCACGTATTCCTGCAGTTCGAGATCGTCATGCACGCCCATCGCCTGGGTGATCTGGACGTGCATCCCCTGCGCCGCCTTGACCTCGCGGCTGAGCTTCTTGGGCGTCTCGCCCTCGGCCTGTTCAGCCTTCGTCTCCGCGGCCTTGGGCTCTTCGGTGCTGGTTGCAACGGCGCCGGGCGCGCTCACGATAAGGAACGCAGCGGCGCACAAGGTCAGCAAATTGCCTGGCGGCTTGGGCATGGAGATCTCCCGTTCCAGCTTAGACGCGCCGGGGGAGGGAAAGTTGACCGGCATGGCCGGCCGGCGGCCTATTTCAGGCCGTATTTCTTGCGGAAGCGATCGACGCGGCCACCGGTGTCGTGCATTTTCTGCTTGCCGGTGTAGAAAGGATGGCAGTTCGAGCAGACCTCGATGTCGAGGTTCGCACCGAGCGTGGAACGCGTCTGGAACTTGTCCCCGCAGGTGCAAGTAACCGTGATTTCCGTGTATTTCGGATGAACGTCCGCTTTCATGAAGCGATCCTGATGAGGTCCCGCGAAGAGGGCGCGCAGTCTAACAGGACTGCCTGCAGGCAAAAAGTCCCGCAAACCGCCGTCGATGACGCTGTCTAAGTCCCCGAATCTACGAGGGTTTTCGCTTTATCCCCAAATTGTGTGGATAACTCTGTGGATTAGCAGAGCCGCAGAGACTGCCGAATCGCGGGAACGCGCTTATATGACGTATTGATTAAATTTTAACCAGACACTTTTCCCAAATAAAAACAATAGCTTATATGGGCCCAGTTAAGGCACATCAGTAACAATGTGTCGAAAGTCCCTCTGTGGCCCGAGCCGGGAGGGCACTGTGTACAAGTCCCCGCTTGCCGCCACCCCCTCATCAGCGGGCAGGAAGGCCGCCTGCAGGTCGTTCAGAAACCGGAATCCGAGTTCGGTCGGCCTCCATCGGCCGTCGATTTCGGCGATCAGCGTCCGGGTGGCGAGGGCCGCAAGCCCAGGCCCGATCGAATCGGCGACGAGTCCGGTCGCGTGCTCGAAATCGGCGAGCGTGAAGCCCTCTTGCAGGCGCAGTGCATTCAGCATGTATTCGAATGGCAACTCCGCCACGGGCACTGGCCGGCGTGTGCCCTGGCTGCCTGTATCTTCGACTGCGCGGCGCAGGTACTCGCGCGGCATGCGGGGCTTCTCGGTGCGGATGATCCGGTCAGCGACGGTCAGTTTGCCGTGGGCGCCCGCACCGATGCCGAGATAATCCCCGTAGCGCCAGTAGTTCAGGTTGTGCTGGCACTGCCTGCCGGGCCGCGCATAGGCCGAGACCTCGTACTGCCCGAATCCGGCCGCGGTCAACGCGCGCTGGCATTCCTGCTGCATCTCGAAGGCCTGA
>JANPCY010000393.1:0-4770 GCA_031431175.1 Steroidobacteraceae bacterium
CGCCGGCCTCGACTGGAGTTCCGAAGACGCGCATTCAGCGGCGTATGACGCGGAGCGGACTGCCGAGCTTTTTTGCGCCGTCTGCAATCAGTTTCGGCCGCTCTATGAAGCTGCCATGTGGCGCCTGAAGGACGCCGCGGACCAGGGACAGCCGAATCCCATGCTGGAGCCGGCGCCGGAATGACGCAGGCGCGGCGTCGTCAGGCGATGGCGCCGGCCCCTTGCAGCAACGATTTCAGTTCGCCGGAGCGGTACATCTCGACCACGATGTCGCAGCCGCCGACCAGTTCCCCGTTGACGTAGAGCTGCGGATAGGTCGGCCAGTTCGAGTAGGCCTTGAGCGCCTCACGCAGCTCCGGCTCCTCAAAGATGTTGACGTGGCGATACTGGGCGTTGAGTGCACGCAGCGCCGACGCAGTCTGCGCGGAGAAACCACACTGCGGAAAATCCGGCGTGCCTTTCATGAAAAGCACAACCGGTGCTGCGCCAAGCTGTTCCCTGATGCGCTGAGTCATGTCGATTTCGCTCATCATTCCCTCCGGTCAAGCTCCAATTCGTTACGGCGGCCCGTCGCCCTCTGTATGACCGCCCACTGCTCGCCTGGCTCCAATCGTGTCCACCCGGCAATCTCCGTGATGGTCCGGAAGCAGCCACGGCAGACGCCGCGTTCGTCCAGCGAGCAGATATTCAGGCAGGGCGAGTTGGGTCCGCGATCGATCATTGAATTATGGGGTAGGCTGCCCTATTCTTCAACGAATCCAGGGGAACACCATGAATCCACTCACAAGCGTCAAGGGCTCCATTGTCACCGGTTTCGTGCTTGCGATCGCATTCGCCGTACTCGCCGTGGACGGGGGCTGGAATGAACTGGGGCTGGCGCGCTGGCTGCACATCATCTCCGGCATCACGTGGATCGGGCTGCTGTACTACTTCAATACGGTCCAGGTTCCTGCGCTCGCCGATGCGGCGGCCGACAAGGGCGGTCCCGGTGGCGCGGGCATCGCAAAGTATGTCGCGCCGCGCGCACTGCTGTGGTTTCGCTGGTCGGCCGTTGCGACCTGGCTGACCGGCGCATGGTACCTGCTGCGCGCGGGTAATTTTGCCGGGGCATTCACGCTCGGCATGAGCGGCGACGAGTTCAGCACCTATCAGTTCGTCATCGGCGTCGGCGCCTGGCTCGGCACCATCATGCTGTTCAATGTCTGGGCGCTGATCTGGCCGAACCAGAAGAAGGTGCTCGGCATCGTGGCGGCGACTGACGAGCAGAAAGCAAAGGCGCGCAAGACTGCGCTGCTCGCATCACGAACCAACTTCGTGCTGTCGATCCCGATGCTGATGTGCATGGCCGGAGCGATGCACGGAGTGGCGTTCTAGGCGATAGCAGATAAAGGGGACGCAACCCTTTATCTCCAGATAAAGGGTTGCGTCCCCTTTATCTGAGCGACGGTCGCTAGGCGATAGCGGCGCGTTGCACACGCTGCGGCTGCGAAACGCCGTAACCCTGCGCGTAATCGACGCCGAGGCCACGCAGCACCTCAACGATCTCGGCATTCTCGGCCCACTCGGCGATGGTCTTCTTGCCGGTCAGGTGGCCGATCTCGTTGATCGAGCGCACCATCTCGCGGTCGATCGGGTCGTGCAGCAGACCCTTGACGAAACTGCCGTCGATCTTCAGGAAGTCGACCGGGAAGTGCTTCAGGTAACCGAACGATGAGAGTCCGGTCCCGAAGTCGTCCAGTGCGAACTTGCAGCCAAGTTCCTTGAGCGCCTGGATGAAACGGCTGGCTTGCGAGAAATTCGCGATCGCCGCCGTTTCGGTGATTTCGAAACAGATCTTGCTGCCGTCGATGCCGCTCCTGTGGAACTGCTCGATCACGAATGGCAGGAACTTGTCGTCGCCGAGACTCTGCCCGGAGAGATTGATCGCGCACATCGCCAGACGCCGGCGCTCATCCGCCTCCGACACCAGCCAGCGAAACGCGCTGTCGATGACCCAGCGGTCGATGGAGGGCGTAATACCGTAACGCTCGGCGGCCGCAATGAACTGGTCCGGAGCGATGATCTTGCCGCTTTCGTCCCGCATCCTGAGCAGCAGTTCAAAATGCTCCCCGGTGTCCTCGGTCTGCAGTGGCAGGATCGTCATTCGGAACAATTCAAAGCGCGATTCCTCGAGCGCATTGTTGATGCGCGCGGCCCATTGCATCTCGCGACGGCGCCGCATCAGGTCGATGTCGTTTTCCTCGAAGCAGTGCACGCGGTTGCGTCCCGATTCCTTGGCTGCACCGCAGGCGGAGTCCGCGGCCGACAGAACCGATGCGACATCTTCGTTCTCGGCTGTAATCGGCACCACGCCAATCGAGGCGCCGAGCTTGAATGTGCGGTCCTCCCAGGTATAGCGGAAGTTGCGGATCGATTCGCGCAGGGTCTCGGCTGTACGCAGCGCCTCCTCCAGCGAGCAACTCTCCAGCAGCACACCGAATTCGTCACCGCCCAGCCGCGCAAGCGTGTCGCGCCAGCGCACCTTTGACTTCAGGAGCGCGCCGACCTGCCCGAGCAACGCGTCACCCGCGCTATGGCCGCAGGTGTCATTGACGATCTTGAACTGGTCGAGGTCGACGTAGCACAGTGCGTACGAAGTTTCGCGCGCCTTGGCGCTCTTCAGCGCCCGTTCGAGCCGGGTCTCGAATTCGCGGCGGTTTACCAGCCCCGTGAGCACGTCGTGGCTCGCGTGATACGACAAGCGCCGGTTCAGCTCGCGCGACTCCGACACGTCGTGGAACACGAGCACGCCGCCCGCGATCGTGCCGCTGCCGTCGCGGATCGGCGAAGCGGTACTCTCGATGTACAGCTCATTGCCGTCGCGGCGGATCAACAGCATCGGCCGCACCGACTTGATCGACCGGATGCGCCGCACCGCGACTGCAAGAGGATTCTCCAGCGGCTCGCAGGTCTCTTCGTGGAATGCCCTGAAAATCTCGTCGATCGTGCGGCCCAGGCTGTCCTCAAGCCGCCAGCCCGTCAGTTCCTCCGCCACCGGATTCAGGTACTCGACACGACCGTGCGCGTCGCAGGTGATCACGCCGTCACCGATCGACTGCAGCGTTATCTGGGCGCTTTCCTTTTCGCGGAACAGCGCTTCCTCGTAGAGCTTGCGCTCGGTGATGTCGAGCTCGACGCCGATCAACCGGCGCAGGCGCCCTTGAGCGTCGACACGCGCGCGGGCGCGCCCGACGACCCAGCGCCACTCGCCGTCGGTGTGCTTCAGTCGATGCACGCTCTCGAACATGGGTGTCTTGCCGCTGATGTGATCGCGCATCGACGCGGAAACGCGCGCGAGATCCTCCGGATGCACCATCCGGTGCCAGTCCGGTGACGTGATGACGTCGCCTTCGGCGAAGCCGAGCATCGTTTTCCAGCGCGGTGAGAACCAGGTGCGGTTGCCCTGGGCGTCGTAATCCCACAACCCGTCATTCGCGCAGGGCAGTGCCATATCCTGGCGTTCCTGCATGTCGGCCAGGCGGTCGGCCAGCGAAACCTTCTCGAGACCGGTCGCGAGACTGGTGCCGACCAGCTTCAGCAGCAGGTGCAGATTGACGTCCCAGCCGTCACGCGGCGTCGACGAGGCGAAGGCGAGGAATCCACGCACGGTGCCCTGGACCGCGAACGCGATCAGCAGCAGCGAGCGGATGTCGAGTCCTGCAAGCCGGGCGGCATCGCTCGCCTGCTCGGGCCGTACGCCGACGGTGTCGCGGATCTCGAGGATGCGAACATGCTCCAGCCTCGAGCGGATCCAGGGTAGCACTTCCAGGTGCTCGCCCTTCAGCAGCTCGGGTCGGCACTGGGCGAATGGCCCCTTGGAGGTTGCGAGCGAATCGATGCGTTCGCCATGGCCGTCGAGCAACGCCAGGAACACGGCGTCGGTATTGGTCGCCCCGCGCAGGACCTCGAGGTTCTGGCGGATCACCGCATCGGCATTGCCGGCGCTGATGTTCTGGAAGTCGACTGCGACTTTCGTGCAGGTGATGTCAATGCCGAGCGGCGGGCGTTCCGCCCGCTGCTGCCACAGCTTCGGGGACAGGATGTCCGAAGCGGTGAACTCGGGAAACGATTCGCCTTGCACCGTAGGTACCCGGATTGGATCCCCCTGAATTCCCGGCAGTCTGTCAGTTCGGGATTTAGCCACCGTAGGAACCAGTTAACGGTTCGGTACTTCCAGTCCCACCGGCAGTTGCGCCGCATTTTGTCAGAAACCATTAAGAAAGCAAGCTAAGCGTCTGTATTTACTATAGTCCATGCTCATCGATGCTGAGCTGGCTGCGCCGAGGCCGGACCTCAACCCCGGCTGATCAGCGCCGCCCGCGCGGCGGCGTAAAGCGCTTCCAGTTCGATCCTCATGCGCTCCTGCCACTCTTCGAGACCATTTGCGTCGAGCCGCTTAGGAACGACGCACGGCTCGCCGATTGCAAGTACGGCGCTGGTGAATGGCAGCGGCAGGATGAATTTGTCCCAGGTCGGGAACAGGTAAGCACGACGGGCGGCAAAGGCCATCGGCAGGATCGGCTTTCCGGACAGTTGTGCCAGCAGGATCGCGCCGGGCCTGAATTCGTGTGCCGGTCCCTTCGGCCCGTCCGGGGTGATGGCAGGCGAGATGCCATCGCGGGTCATTGCCAGGTAGTAATCGCGCAGCGCACGTGCGCCGGTCGCGCTAGACGAACCGCGGATTGCGTAGGCGCCGGTACGCTGCACGATCATCGCCGGCATCTCGCCGTC
>JANPCY010000394.1:0-7310 GCA_031431175.1 Steroidobacteraceae bacterium
GGATAAAGGGTTGCGTCCCCTTTATCCCAAAAGAAAGGCCCGCCGAAGCGGGCCTTTCATCAGCAGAGAAAGTGGAGCCTTACCAGCGGCCACCACCGCCACCACCACCGCCGCCACCCGAACGGAAGCCACCGCCACCGCCGCCACCCGGACGGCCACCGCCACCACCCGGACGGCCACCGCCACCGGCGCCGCGGGGACGATCCTGCGCTTCATTGACGCGCAGCTGACGACCGCCCAGCGAGAAGCCGTTCAGCGCCTCGATGGCCTTCGCGGCCTCGGCCTGCGGCATTTCGACGAAGCCAAAGCCGCGCGGACGACCAGTCTCACGATCGGACGGCAGCGCAACGGACTCGACCGTGCCATGCGCAGCGAACAGGTCGCGAACCTGTGTTTCAGTCGCCGTAAAAGGCAAGTTTCCAACGTAGATCTTCATGACTCAAGCTCTCACTTTTCATTAACAAGGGGCCGTGATCCGCCATCAATCCGATGGGCGGCAGCGGCCATTCACTACACGGCAGGAAACACGGTCGGGATCGTCTGGCGGGCGCGTGCCTGGCTAGGGCGAACCTTCGAACAGCTCCTGTCACCTGATCGCTGGATGTAGACGATGCACCGGGGCGCCTTATTAAACGCTTGAAAATGCAGGGTGAACAGGCTGCGATCGGCGCGGAGGATAGCACGGTGGCCGAATCGACACCATTTCCGCCCCGGAAAGCCAAGGGCCGAAGGTACCGCCCGGCCGATTTCGTTAATCAATCCAGACGCTTGCGGAACCGGGTAACCGCCAGCGAGAACATCAGGACCAGAAATATGACCAGTTTCAGGAGCGGGACGTGCATATCGACAAGCGTCGCTCCACGCAGCGTGATCCCGCGGATGATCTCGTTGAAATGGGTCAGCGGGAGCACCTGGGCGATGGCCCGGGCAAAGGCCGGCATGCCCTCGAACGGGAACATGAAACCCGACAGCAGGATCGAGGGCAGCATCGTCACGAAGGCCATCTGGAAGGCCTGGAACTGGGTCTGCGCAATAGTCGAGATGAAGAGACCGAGGGACAGTGACGCGGCGATGAAGACGAGCGCCCCGAGGTAAAGATCCACAAAACTGCCAACCATCGGCACGCCGAACAGGACCCGCCCCACGCCGAGGATCAGCGTGGTCTGGATCAGGCCGATGATCACGTATGGCAGCAGCTTGCCGGCCAGCAACTGGCCACGCGTGACCGGGGTCGTGATCAGGAGCTCCAGATTGCCGCGTTCGCGTTCGCGAACAATTGCGCCCGAAGTAAATATGACCATGGTCATCGTCAGGATCGTGCCGATCAGCGCGGGCACGATCTGCACTGCCGTGCGGCGCGCCGGGTTGTACTCGGTGCGGATCTCAAAACGGCGTGCCTCGGTCGCGCTGGTGCCGGCGCGTTTCAGCAGCGGCATCGAACCGAGCCCCTGCGCGATGTTCTCGAGCGCCGGCTGGCTGCCGTCCACCAGCAGCTGCACCGCGGGCCGGTTGCCTTCGAAGAGGCGTCGCTCAAGATCCGGGGCAATGACGATGCCGACCCTGGCATCTCCGCGTTGCATCAATTCGCGCAACTCCCGTTCGCTGCCGGCCGCGCGCACCACACGCAGCACCTGGGTCGCCTGCAGGTCGCCGACCAGTTGCCGAGACAACGACGTGCGCGACTGATCCAGCACCGCCGCATCCACGTCGCGCACGTCAAAGTTGATCGCGTAGCCGAACAGCAGCATCTGCAGAACCGGCACGCCGATGATCATCCCGAAGGTGACGCGGTCGCGCCCGAGTTGCCGGGCCTCCTTGGCCGCAATTGCGAGCAGGCGTTCGAGCCACATCAAGCGGCGCGCTCCACATCCGGCCGGCGCAAAAGCGTGGCGGCGACGAACACATCTTCCAGCGTCGCGCCGACCCGTTCGACGCGCGCATCCACACATGGGCCAGAAAGCAACGCACGCAGTTCGCGCTCGGGATCAAGCGCGTCGCGATGCACCAATACGTGCAGGCGGTTGCCAAGCTGCGCCACGCTCCTGATCGCCGGCACCGTGGCGAGCACGTGCCGCACCGCCGTGAGATCCGCGCATTCGATCTCGATCACCGTCGCGTCGATGTCGCGCGCGAGCTGCTTTGGCTCGCCTTCGGCCGCGATGCGGCCGTGGTCGAGAATCGCGAGGCGGTGGCAGCGCTCGGCCTCGTCCATGTAATGAGTCGAGACCAGGATCGTCGTGCCGCGCGCGACCAGGGCAAACAGGTTCTCCCAGAAGTCCCGGCGATTCTGCGGGTCGACGGCGCTGGTCGGCTCGTCGAGCAGCAGCAACTGTGGTTCTTGAAGTGTCGCCGCGGCGAGTGCAAGACGCTGCCGCTCACCGCCGCTCAGCGTCCCGGCGCGCTGGTTTGCGTGTAAAGCGAGATCGTAGCCACGGATCCGGTCCTGCATGCGTCTCCGCCGGGTCGCAGCGTCGAGCCCATAGATGCGGCACATGAAATCCAGGTTCTCGGTGACGGTCAGGTCGTCCCACAACGAAAAGCGCTGGGTCATGTAGCCGAGCTTGCGACGCACGGTCTCGACCTCGCGCGGCACTTCGTGGCCGAGCACAGTGACCGTGCCCCTGGTGGGCACAAGCAGGCCGCAAAGCATGCGGATGGTGGTCGACTTGCCGGAGCCATTGGGGCCGAGAAATCCGTAGATCTGCGCGCGCGGCACGTCGAGGTCAATGCCGTCCACCGCAGTGACTGAACCGAAGTGACGCGTCAGCGCACGCGCGGAAATCGCAACCGTCACGGCTGGCCCTGGATTTCCAGCAGCGTCACTTCGACCGGCATTCCCGTCGGCAGGTCCGCGGCCTCGGGCTCCGTCAGCACGACCTCCGCGAGGAACGACAGCCGGCTGCGGTCGCGTTCGTTGAGTGCGTAGTAGGGCGTGAAGGCGGCTTCCGAGGAAACATAGCGAAGTTCGCCGCGCCAGTCGCGCACTGAACCGTCGATTCGTACGTTGGCAAGATTTCCCGCCTTTATCGACGCGCGCTGCGGCTCCGGGATGAAGACCCGCGCATAGGGTTGTCCGGCTGCAAGCAACACGGCGACGGGCGCGCCTCGCGGCGGGCGCTCGCCGAGTTCGTACGGCAAGGCGTCGATGACACCGGCACGCGGCGCGCGTACCGAGTGTCGCGCGAGCGAAAGTTCGAGTTCCACCACCTGCGCGCGTGCACCAGCAAGTGCCGCGGCTGCCTGCTCGACCACTTCACTGCGCGTGCCGCGCTCGAGCTCCGCGAGTCGTTCTTTCGCAGCGCGCTCATCGGCGGCCGTGCCGTCGCGCAGCGCGCGCTGGCGGTCGAGCGCGTTCGCCTGCAGCATGCCATCGGCGACCAGCTTCTCGATGCGCTTGAATTCGCTGGCCTCGGCCGCAGCCTTCGACGCGGCGCCTTCCGCGAGCGCACGCGCCTCGCGCACCTGCTCGCGGCGCGCCCCGGCCACCAGTTCCGCCTGGCGCCGCTCCGACTGATTCATTGTTGCGCGCGCCTGCAAGAGCCGCGACTCGACCGCTGCCGGATCGAGCCGCAACAGCAACTGGCCCTCGGTCACGGCATCCCCCTCGCGGACCGCGACCTCGATGATGGGTTCCTGCGCCTCGGCCGCCAGTTCGACCCGGTCGCGCTCGAGCGTACCGAGCAATGCGTCGCCATTGCCGCCGCAAGCGGCAATGGCGAGTGCCGCGACCACAATCAGTGCCTGGCGCCCATTCATCATGGATAATAGTAACGATGCGCACCCCATTCGTCATTGCACTCTGGGCCTGCCTCGTAATGGCGCAACCAGCGGGAGCCGCCGACGGAGACCAGCCGATGATTTCGATCGCCATACACGGTGGCGCCGGCGTAATCAGCCGCGCCTCGATGACCGAAGAAAATGAGCGTGCCTACCGCGCCGATCTCGAGCGCGCGCTCGACGCCGGCTATGCAGTGCTGGAGGCCGGCGGGACCAGTCTTGATGCAACCGTGGCGGCGGTGCGCATACTCGAGGATTCGCCGCTGTTCAACGCCGGTCTTGGCGCAGTTTTCAACCACGCCGGCATCAACGAACTCGACGCCGCGATCATGGATGGCGCGACCCGCAAGGCAGGCGCGGTAGCCGGGGTACGCCACATCCAGAACCCGATCGAGCTCGCGCGCATGGTCATGGACCGGACCACGCACGTACTGCTGACCGGCGAAGGCGCCGAGGAGTTCGCGCTGGAACAGGGCGTCAAGCTGGTGCCGGGCAGCTACTTCTACACGGAGCGGCGCTGGAAGCAACTCGAAGAAGCCCAGCGCGGCGACAAGATGGCAGCGGCCGACGAGGACATTGGATTCTTCAGCACCGTGGGCGCAGTCGCGCGCGACCGCCTGGGTAACCTGGCTGCAGCGACTTCGACCGGCGGCATGACCAACAAGCGCTGGGGCCGCATCGGCGATTCACCGATCATCGGCGCCGGCACTTACGCCGACAATGCCTCCTGCGCGGTCTCGGCCACCGGCAGCGGCGAGTACTTCATGCGTGCGGTCGTCGCGCACGAGATCTGCGCGCGGGTGCGGCTCACCGGCGCAAGCGCAGCCGATGCGGCGAAAGACGTCGTGCACAGGATGCTGGTGGAGATTGGCGGGGACGGCGGTGTCATCGTCGTCGACCGCAATGGCGAGCTGTCGATGGAATTCAATACCGAGGGCATGTTCAGGGCAGCGCGCGATTCGCGCGGCCGCCGCGAGATCGCGATCTACTGACCCGTCTTCGGCCCGCCGCCCTCGGCGCCGTAACGTCGGAAATGACCGGTTTTCATGTGCTCGTACTCTTCCTGGAGCAGTTGCAACTGGTTGCGCCCGCCATCCTTGGCAGCGTACAGCGCCTGATCCGCCAGTTGCACCAGCCCTGTGTAGCTGCGCCCTGCCACCGGCACGACACAGGCGACGCCGACGCTGATCGTCAGCACCGACGCGGCGCTGGATTCCGGGTACGGAATACCGAGCCTGCGGACTTCCTCCAGCAGTTGCTCTGCGACCTGCACGGCGTGAGCCTGCATCGTGTCATACAGAATGATCGCGAACTCCTCGCCGCCATAACGCGCGACGAGATCCAGCGGCCGGCGCGCGAATTGCGCGAGGGCCGTGGCGACCGCCTTCATCGCCTCGTCGCCGGCCTGGTGCCCGTAACGGTCGTTGAAGGCCTTGAAATGATCTATGTCGGCCATCAACAACGCGATGGGCCGGCGCTCGCGCACACCGTGCTGCCAGACATGCGCGAGATGCTCGTCGAAGCGGCGCCGGTTGTAGATACCCGTCAGGCCGTCGCGCTGCGCGAGCTCGTCCAGCATCCGCGCTTCCAGCCAGGCCGTGCGGCGCGTGTGTTCCATCTTGTATCCGGCGGCAGCACAAATAATGTTCGCGACGAACAGCATGCAGAGATAATTGACCTGCTCCAGGGTGGGCATGGCCACGGCGGTCGCAGCCACCGCGTAGAAGCCGACTCCGATCAGGCTCGCCACGAGCGTCGAGCGAAAGGGCAGGCCAAACAAGAAATAGGTCGCGACTGTCGCGATGATCAGCCGCACGAACAGGCGGTTCTCACCCAGACCCCAGGCCCACAACCCGAGCCAGGCGACCGTCATCAACACGACCGGGAGCAGCGCCGCCATCACGCGCGGATACCAGGTCCCGGCCCGGGGCACGAATGTCAGCGCGAACGCCAGAAGCAGAGTCGGGACCATTACGCCAAAGCGAAGGTAGCCGGGCAGCACCCCGCTGATGGCCGGCATCACGACATGCTCGACCTTGAATATGATCAGCAGGCTCAGACCGACGATTCCCAGGTTTATCCGCAGGAATTTCAGGTCACTGTGAAATTGTTCGGCGCGATAGGCGGTTTCGAGCCCGGGCACGAAGCGCAGCCAGCGGAAACCACGCCGCAACTGCTCGGCTACCGGCGACGCGATCAGCGCCTGCTGGGGCATATGTTAGCCAGGCATCCCGGGGATTCGTTTCATGTGCTGCGCATCCGCAACTGCAGCGTCAAGAAGGGTGCGCATGCGGTGCTCTGGCAGTATACGGACAAGGGTCATTCCGCGTCAGGAGATTTCCTCGGACCTTCGGGTCAGCAACGGATTTGAATGCAACAAGCTAAACCAATGTGCCGGCCAGATAGCGGTCCACGAAGGCCGGGAAAGACAGCTTGTCGGCCGCCTCGACCGCTTGTTGTTGCACCAGCGAGTCCTGGGCCTCAGTACGCAATTCCGCCAGGCGCTGTTCGTTTGGCGGGTACAGGTCCCGAAAATAGTCGCGGTGCAGCCGCGACATGCCGAGCGCCAGCTCGAAGAATGACACGCCCTGGCTGTTCAGCTCATCGAGCAGTCGCGCAGACGGCAGCTGCACCGGGTCGGCAAGCTTGGCGCGCTGGAGCGCGAGCGCATTGGTAAATGGTTTCGCATTGTCGCCGGCGTCCAGCAGCTCGCAGATGCCCTGCATCTGGTCAAGGATCTCGGCGGCCCAGTCGGCGAGCGCAAGCGGGCGCATGCCACTCCACAACATGAGGCCCGGCTCCCGGCCGCGACTCGCGACCTGCACATGATTTTCCTCGTAGCGGGCGGACTCCTCCGCCGATAGCGGCGGGCTATCGCGCAGCAGGCAGAGCGCCGCAAAGGCTTCGAGGAAATACAGCTTGCGGTGATTGACGCCGACGGGGTCGAAGGCGCCGACATCGAGCGAGCGCATCTCGACGTACTGGACACCGGCGCGCAGGAGTGCGTTGGTCGGCCGCTCGCCGGAGTGCGCGACGCGCTTGGGGCGGATGAAGCTGTAGTACTCGTTCTCGATCTGCAGCATGTTGGCATTGAGCTGGCGCCACTCGCCGTCGACCTCGACACCGTGGGCCTCGTACTCTGGATGCGGCGTCGAAATCAGGCGCGACAGGTCACGGACGTATTCCTGAAGTGAGTTGACCGAAACATGCACGCCGGCCTGGTTCTTGTTGCGGTAGCCAAGGTCACTCATGCGCAGCGATGTCGCGTGCCTCGCCACCAGCGTGCCGCGGCCCCGCGGCTCGAGATCCGCGGGTGCTTCGCGGCCCGCAAAAAAGGAGCGGCAGACGGCCGGCGAGACGCCAAACAGGTAGAGGATCAGCCAGCCAAAGCGCCGGTAGTTGCGCAACAGCGCGAAATAGGACTCGTCGATGAATGCCTGACCTGCGCGCTTCGATTGGCAAACATCCTGCAGCACCGGCCAGAGCTGCTGCGGGAACGAATAATTGAAGTGCACGCCCGAGATCGCCTGCAT
>JANPCY010000395.1:0-5997 GCA_031431175.1 Steroidobacteraceae bacterium
CATGCACGCGCCGCACGAAGTCTGTGGGAAGCTCGCCTTTCATGCGCCGCTCGAACTCGCGCGCCTCCGCCGCATAAGCACGCGCGTACTCCGCGATACGCCCCATCCAAATCGCCTCGTCGCGCGCGCCCTGCACGCGCGCATCCCACGCTTCGTACACGTGCGGCGGAATCTCGAACGCCGCATGGTCCCAGCCGATCTCCGCCCGCGTCGCCGCGACCTCTTTCTCGCCTAGCGCGGCGCCATGCGCCTCGTGAGTGCCAGCCTTGTTCGGCGAACCTTTCGCAATAACGGTCTTGCAGCAGATGAGCGAAGGTCTGTCGGTTACCGCCTTGGCGGCGCGGATCGCGCGGTGCACGGCAGCGCTGTCGTGCCCGTCGACGTTCGCAACGACATGCCAGCCGTAGCCCTCGAACCGCCTCGGCGTGTCGTCCGTGAACCAACCCGCGACCTGCCCGTCGATCGAGATGCCGTTGTCGTCGTAGAACGCGATGAGCTTGCCGAGGCCCAGCGTGCCCGCGAGCGAACAGGCCTCGTGCGAGATCCCCTCCATCATGCAGCCGTCGCCGAGGAACACGTAGGTATGGTGTGCGACGATCTCGAAGCCCGGGCGGTTGAACTCCGCCGCGAGCAACTTCTCCGCGATCGCCATGCCGACCGCATTCGCAATGCCCTGCCCGAGCGGCCCCGTGGTCGTCTCGACGCCGGGCGTGACTCCGTACTCGGGATGCCCCGGCGTCTTCGAATGCAGTTGACGAAAGCGCCGCAGCTCGTCCATCGGCAGGTCGTAGCCGCTGAGATGCAGCAGTGCGTATTGCAGCAGCGAGCCGTGCCCGTTGGAGAGCACGAAGCGATCGCGGTCGACCCACGCCGGGTTCGCGGGATTGTGCCGAAGATGACGCCGCCAGAGCGCTTCCGCGACTTCCGCCATGCCCATCGGCATGCCCGGATGACCGGAGGTCGCTTTCTGGACCGCGTCCATCGCTAGCGCGCGCAGCGCGTTCACGACATCGTTGTGCCCCGCGCTCGCCGGCTGTGGCATTTGCGTTTCCAGTTCGGCGTTCATCCGCCCCCTCCAAGCTCAGGCGGCTGCACCTGCACGGTGACGATCTCCGTCAGGTTTCCAATGATCGCGTCCGGTCTCACTTCATCGAGCGGCCGGCCATTCTCGTAGCCGTAGTTGACCATCACTGTGCGGCACCCGGCCGCATCGGCCGCGGCGATGTCAGTATGGGAGTCGCCCACGTAAAGCATTTCACCGGGTGTCACGCCGAGGCGGTCGCAGGCGGCGAGTAGCAGGTCGGGATTCGGCTTTCTCTGCTCGACGCGATCGGCGCACAGCGTGAAGACGAAGAAATCACGCAGATCAGCAGCCTCGAGCAACGGCATCGCGAACGTACTGTGCTTGTTGGTCACGCAGCACAACGCGATTCCCGCGTCGTCCAGCGCACGCAGCGCTTCGGGTACTCCGGGATACACGCGACTCTGTTCGAACAAACGTTCACCATACAGCCGCCCAAACAGCGCCACGGCGTCGGGAAGCGCTGCACGCGGCGGCGCCTCGCTGAGACTTTCCGTCAACGTCCTCGCTATGAATTGATCGATGCCGTCCCCGATCAGCGCCCGGAAGCGGTGCACGGGTAACGTCTCATGGCCGAGCGTCATGAGCATCGCGTTCGCCGCCGCGCCGAGATCGGGCGCAGTGTCGACGAGTGTGCCGTCGAGGTCGAATGCGACTGCCCGGATACTTTCAATGAGCCTCGTCATGTCCCTACCTTGCCGACGCACGCGCCAGAGCTTCCTTTCTGCACTCCATAAGGCGCGAGATCATCGGCGTGAAGATGAGCTGCATGGCCAGGTCCATCTTTCCTCCCGGGCATACGATGGTGTTCGGCCGCGACATGAACGCGCCGCGCAGCATCGAGAGCAGATACGGGAAGTCGATGCCGCGGGGATTGGCGAAGCGGATAACCAGGAACGACTCGTCCAGCGTCGGTATGAAACGCGCGATGAACGGGTTCGACGTGTCGACCAGCGGCACACGCTGGAAATTTATATGGGTGCGCGAGAACTGCGGGCAGATGTAGTGCAGGTAGTCCTGCATGCGTCGCAGTATCGTGTCGGTTACCGCCTCGGTAGAGTAGCCGCGCGTTGCCTTGTCACGATGCAGCTTCTGGATCCACTCGAGATTGATCACGGGTACGACGCCGATCAGCAGATCGACGTGACGCGCGATATCGACAGTCTCGGTGACAATGGCGCCGTGCAGGCCCTCGTAGAACAACAGGTCGGATTCACCGGACAGATCCTCCCACTCTGTGAACGTCCCCGGCTTCTGGCCGTGGCGTCCCGCCTCTTCCTCATCATGCAGGTACTTGCGCCGCCGCCCGCGGCCGCTCTCCCCATAGCTTTGGAAGAGAGCCTCGAGCTCCGCGAACAGGTTTGATTCGGCGCCGAAGTGGCTGAACCGATGGTCACCGCGCTCCAACGCTTCGGCCATTTTCTGTTTCATCGCGACGCGGTCGTAACGGTGAAAACTGTCGCCTTCGACAAACGCGGCGTTGACCTGTTCACGGCGGAAAATCTGTTCGAAAGTCCGCATGACGGAGGTGGTGCCGGCGCCCGAGGAGCCCGTGACGCCGATGATCGGATGTCTGGCGGACATGATGGACTTCCTCCGTAGTGTCCCTACGCGGGATTCCTGAACAGGCCGCGAATTCCGAACAGCGGCGCCTCGTATTCGAAATCGTTATGATCGCGGTGGTAGCGCTCGATTCTCTCGACCTCGGTGCGGGCGCCGAACACGAAGCCGATGCGCTGATGCAGACTCTCCGGGGTGACGTTCAGGATCGGCTGATAGCCCGTGCTCGCGCGGCCTCCCGCCTGCTCGACGAGAAACCCGATCGGGTTTGCTTCGTAGAGAAGACGCAGGCGTCCCGGCTTCTCAAGATCCTTGCGATCACGTGGATACATGAACACGCCGCCGCGCATGAGAATGCGATGCGCCTCCGCCACCAGGCAGGCGACCCAACGCATGTTGAAGTCCCGCCCGCGTGGACCGCTCTTACCCGCCACGCACTCGCTGATGTAACGCTTGACCGCAGGCTCCCAGTGGCGCGAGTTGGACAAGTTGATGGCGAACTCGGCCGTGTCCTCGGGAACGCGCAGCTCCGGGTGCGTCAGCATGAATTCGCCGATCTCGCGATCGAGCGTGAAACCGTTCACGCCGCGACCGGTCGTGAGGACGAGCATCGTGGACGGGCCGTAAATCGCGTACCCTGCGCACACCTGGGCGGCACCCGGCTGGAGGAAGTCGCCTTCGGACGGCTCGGTCACCCCTTCGGGGCAGCGCAGCACCGAGAAGATGCTGCCGACCGCCGCGTTCACATCGACATTCGATGAGCCGTCGAGCGGGTCGAACAGCAGCAGATACTTGCCGCGCGGATATTCCGCAGGAATCTCGTACGGTGTCTCCATCTCCTCCGACACCATTCCGGCGAGCTGGCCGCCCCATTCGTTGGTGCGAATGAAGACCTCATTCGCCATCACGTCGAGCTTCATCTGCATCTCGCCTTGCACATTCTGGGAGCCGGCGCTGCCGAGTGCGCCCGCGAGGTCGCCCTTGCCAATAAGGTTTGCGATGCGCTTGCAAGCGAGTCGGATGTCATTGAGCAGTGCCGTGAAGTTGCCGGTCGCATCGTTGTAGCGGCGCTGCTCCTCGATCAGAAAGCGCGTGAGCGTCTTGGTGGTGGGCGTCATTTCGTCACCCCGATGGCGCACTCCGACCGGTTGCGTCGGAGAAAACGCGGCTGGCGCGGATGTCGGCAGACTCGATCGTGCTGAGATCGTTCCTGGATAGAGTCGCACCGCGCCGGGCGAACAACCGGCTCGCCTGCCGTAGTCGGGCGCGATCGAGTGCGTTGCGGATCGAGCGCGCATTGGCGAAATGCGGCTGCATGCGCCGTCGCTCGATGTACTCGCCGAACGCGATAAGGGCCTCCGGACTCAGGTGGTACTGCATGCGCTCGAGCATAAGGCTCGCGATAGCGAGCAGCTCTGGAGACGTGTAATCAGGAAATTCGATGTGATGCGCGATACGCGACGACAGACCGGGGTTGCTCCGGAAGAACTGCTCCATGCGGTCCTTGTAGCCGGCGAGGATCACGACCAGGTCGTCACGCTGGTTCTCCATGACCTGCAAGAGAATCTCGATCGCCTCCTGCCCGTAATCCCGCTCGTTCTCTGGCCGGTGGAGGTAGTAGGCCTCGTCGATGAACAGCACGCCGCCCATGGCGCGCTTGAGGACCTCGCGCGTCTTCGGCGCCGTATGGCCGATGTACTGGCCCACCAGGTCATCACGCGTCACCGCGACCAGGTGCCCTTTGCGCACATACCGCAGGTGCAGGAGGATCTCCGCCATACGCAGTGCGACGGTCGTCTTTCCGGTGCCCGGATTACCGGTAAAGCACATATGCAGCGTAGGCGCGTCGCTGCTCAAGCCGACCTGATGCCGCAGCTTGTCGACAAGGAGCAGCGCCGAGATGTCACGAATGCGGCTCTTCACGGGAGCGAGCCCGATCAGCTCGCGATCGAGTCCCTCGAGAACTTCACCGACCCCTGAGTCGTGGAATACGACGTCGAGGTTGACGTCTGCCGCTTTCGCTTCAGTGTCCGGCGTAGGTTCCGACAATGCATTCATGCTCATTCTACTGTCAGTAGCGTTCGCCCTCGGGGCGATCTGTGACGTAAGCGCGCACCGTGTAGTGAACGCGCCGCCCCGCCCCCTCCTCTCGGACCAGACTGAAGCCCGGCTCCTCCTTCGGTCGGCCGACGATGAAGGACAGGCGCAGCGATTCCCGGCCGCGGGTCGAATCAAACGCGTTCACCTTGATGTAATGGTTGGGAAACGTCTGGCGACAGCTGCGAATCTCCTCCAGGATTCCGGCAGCGTCGTGCACGTCGAACATCGGCATGCCGAACATCTCCCAGTAGGTGTTGCGCGGGTGCGGGTCGTCGGTGTATTCGATGCCCACCGCCCAGCCGTTCTTCAACGCGTAGTCGAGCTGCTTGGTGATCTGAGCGTCCGTCAGATCCGGCAAGAATGAAAACTGCCCCTGCGTGATCCGATTGCCGTGATTGGTCATCATGACTGTGTCTCCTTAAAGCGCTTAAGCGCTGGCAGTGGCGGTCGGAACGAAATCGGCGGTGTCGGTCGATTCGTAGTTGAACGTCACTTCTCCCCAGGTATCGAGCGCCGCCTTCAGCGGGCTGCACCACTTGGCAGCATCCTGCAGAATCTGCGGGCCTTCCTTGAGATAATCGCGACCCTCGTTGCGTGCCAGGATCATCGCCTCCAGCGCCACACGGTTCGCGACCGCGCCGGCCTGGATTCCCATCGGATGGCCGATGGTGCCGCCGCCGAACTGCAGCACCACGTCCTCACCGAGATAGTGGATCAACTGATGCATCTGCCCGGCGTGGATGCCGCCCGACGCGACCGGCATGACCTTGTTGTGCGAGGCCCAGTCCTGCTCGAAGAACAGGCCGTGCTCAAGGCTCTGCGGGGTGTGCGTTTCGCGCAGCGTGTCGTAGAAGCCCTTGATCATGAGCGGATCGCCTTCGAGCTTGCCGACCACGGTGCCAGCGTGGATGTGGTCCACACCCGCCATGCGCATCCACTTGCAGATCACGCGGAAGTTCATGCCGTGATTCTTCTGGCGCGAGTAGGTCGAGTTTCCGGCGCGGTGCAGGTGCAGGATCATGTCGTTCTTGCGCGCCCACTTGGCCATCGACTGGATCGCGGTGTAGCCGATCACTAGGTCGATCATGACGATGACCGAACCCAGGCTCTTCGCGAACTCGGCGCGTTCGTACATCTCCTCCATCGTGCCGGCCGTGACGTTCAGGTAGTGGCCCTTGACTTCGCCGCTCGCCGCGCTGGCCTTGTTCACCGCCTCCATGCAGTACAGGAAGCGGTCGCGCCAGTGCATGAACGGC
>JANPCY010000396.1:0-2621 GCA_031431175.1 Steroidobacteraceae bacterium
ATCATTTTTCTGGCGGAGAGGGTGGAGTCAATACCCTTCCGCAGGCTGCTGTTTCACAACGGTTTACCCGGAGTCTTGAATATTCATACCAACGGAAAGGCCACACCAGAGTCTGCCTCGGAGCTTTCGGCCAGCCTCGACAACTCCTCCGGCCGGTTTGGCATGTTACAAACCTCCCCAACACTTTCTTGCCGAAGCAATCCCCCAAGATCTAACAGGGCCTCTACAGGCTGGTAGTCCTTCCGAACGCCGCTAAGGCCCCTCGGAGCTCTGTACAAGGCGATCCGGTCCCGCGGTAGTGATCGACCCTCGATGTGCCGGTGGGACCGGCCTTGGCAAACTACCCGTCCACGGAAGCGGGGCAACTCCACCTCGGGACACGAGTCTTTGGCACGCAGCGACCAGCAGTGGTTCGATCGATGGATCACCTTGCATCAGCGCCCAAGGGTCTCCGACCGGCACCTCCTCGAAGCAGACCGGAAACGGATAGGTCTGCGCGTGCTGCGCATTGTCCAAAGGCAGCGGATAGCGCGATGCGAGATGCAGCACGCCCACTGTGTAACCGGCCACCGATAATCCGCCGCGAATTTTCACTGCCATCCTCCTTTCAGACCAGCCGTCGAACTTGTGAGCCGGGCAAGCGCGTAGTCGGGGGTGGCCGTGTCTTGCACACCAGTACCAGTGATATCGCGAACACCAGCTCGTCAGGCGCTAAGGCGCGCTCCACCACTCGCCCACAAATGCTCCGATCGGATGGCTTCTCCATCGCCTCAACCCTACTGTCTCGTCTGACATGAGTCAGAGCCCGTGAATCAGGGTACGTGCGCCGCACTGCGCCGGTAAGTGAATGACAACGCTGCGACTGAAATGGCGCACACGATCAACGGCAGGGCGAGGCCGGAGAACACGGATGCCAGCGTGGCGCCGGCGCCCAGTGCCAGGCCGCCGATGATGGGACCTGCCATGGCTCCCAGCCGGCCAAATCCGAGTGCCCAGCCGGCGCCGGTCGAGCGGATCGCCGTCGGATAGAAGCCCACGATCACGGCGTTGATGCCACATTGGCCGCCGATGATCCCCGTGCCCGCCGCGAACACGAGAGCTGCCATCAGTACAGGATCGTGCACCTGGGAAATGGCCCAAACGCAGAGTGCAGTCGCCACAAACGACACGCCAAGGACCCGCGTCGCACCGAGTCGGTCGACCGCTCGACTGAGTACGAGACCGCCGGCCACGCCGCCGAGGTTGAAGAGTGCCGCACCCGCATTGGCGCGCGCAAGGCTCTGGCCCGACTCGTGCAGGATCGACGGAAGCCAATTGATGAGGAGGTACAGCACCAGCAGATTGGCGAAACAGATCGTCCACAGCAGCAGCGTCCCGCCGATGCGATGGCCAACGAATAGCTCGGCGACCCGGGCACGCACGTCCCTCTGTTCTGGGAGAATTAACCGATCATCAGCCTGGTACCGGAAAGCCGGATCAATACCCTGCAGCAAGGGCGCCAGCGCTGTGCCCGAAAGGCCTTTCGTCACGCTGAACTGCAGGGATTCCGGAATGCGGCGCCAGAGAAGACCGATCAGCACCAGTGGCACGAGCCCGCCGACGACAAACACGGACTGCCAGCCGAAATTCCCCATGAGCGGGGCCGCCGTCAAACCGCCGATGGTGCCGCCCAAGGGAAACCCGGCAAACATGGCGGTCACGACCGTGGCGCGATGCCGCACCGGTGAGAACTCCGATATGAGAGCGAGGGCTGCGACGATCGCGCCGCCGAGGCCGATGCCCGTGACGATCCGGGCGACACCGATTTGGACGACCGATTGGCACAGGGCAGTCGCGAGACTGCCCAATCCGAAGATCAGGACCGACGCCATCAACGTCGGCCGCCGACCGATCCGGTCGCCCAGACGGCCAAGCATCAGACTTCCGATCAGCATGCCGAAGAGACCCGCGGTCAGGAGGCGTCCCATGGTGGCACGCGAAATGTCCCAGCTGTCGGTCAACACGGGAGCGACGAAAGCCAGCGCCTGCACGTCAAATCCGTCGGCCACCGCAATGGCCAGGCAGGCGACCAGCAGGCGCGAGCGGTAAGCGCCGAAGGGCGTCTTGTCCAACAATGCCCGGACATCGACGGTCCTTGGCGAAGCGGGAAAGTCAGGCACCGGTGATCCGATGTTCGAGCCGATCGACGCCGTCGATTCCGGCAGTCACGAGGTCTCCGGCAACCAGGGGGCCGACACCTTCCGGCGTGCCAGTTAAGATGAGGTCGCCGGGTCTGAGGTCATAGAGCTCCGACAGTTCCGCGATGATCTCCGCCGGCGACCAGATCATCTGCGCCAGATCCGCGCGCTGTCGCGACGATCCGTTGACCTCCAGCCAGATCGATCCGCGTGCAGGATGCCCGACCTCGGAAACAGGATGGATCGCCGACACCGCGGCCGAGGCATCGAAAGCCTTGCCGTCCTCCCAAGGTCGTCCCCGGTCACGGGCTGCAAGCTGCAGATCTCTGCGGGTCAGGTCGTTACCGACTGCGTAGCCAAATACGACGCCAAGTGCATCCTGCATAGGAATCTGCCGAGCGGCCTGACCGATCGCCACGACCAGCTCGACTTCATGCTGCAGAT
>JANPCY010000397.1:0-5075 GCA_031431175.1 Steroidobacteraceae bacterium
CGGCGACATCCGCGAATGTCACGCTGACCTGGTCCTCGGACAGGAGCCGCGCCCGGCTCTTGCCGAATGACATGGCGCCGCGCCCGCCGGCGCCACCCTGCATCTGGCGCATGAAGTAAATCCAGACGCCGATCAGCAGCAGGATGGGGAATGAAGACAGGAAGAGCTGCAGCAGGAAGGACTGGCGCTCGGGCGGTGCCGCATCGAAGGCCACGTTCTTCTTGTGCAGCAGGCCGATCAGCACCGAGTTGTCCGTTTCAGGGTTGTAGGTGACGTAATTGTCGCCACTGGTGCGCGCGCCGGAAATCGTGTCGCCCTGAAATGTCGCGGACCGGATAGCGCCGGTTTCGACCTCCGCGAGGAATTGCGAGTACTTGAGTGGCTCGGGTGCGCTCGCGCGCTGCCCGAAATTGGAGAACACCGCGACCAGCACGATCGCGATGACGATCCAGAGGACGATATTGCGGGTCAGATCGTTCAAGCGGCCACTCCTGGCATCGATGCGCCGCGGTCCGAATTGTCGATTGGACTGCGGCCGGATAGGGATAGTTCGACCTTACTACGCCCGGGGTTTCCTCGCTACCAAGTAGGTCTCGGAACTGCGCTGCCGCGAGGCCCCGGGCTTGCGGACACGCGTCTGGCCGAAATGACAGCGGGCGTCAGCCAGCAACTCCTGGAATCCGGCGCCCTGGAACAGTTTCATCACCAGCGTGCCCTCGGGGCCCAGCACCTTGCGCGAAAAATCGAGCGCCAGCGCTTCCAGATCCGCGGCGCGCGCGTGGTCGACGACATCCACGCCACTCATGTTGGGGGCCATGTCGGACATCACAAGGTCTACGCGCCGGCCGGACAGCATTTCGAGCAGCGCGTCGAGTACCGGTTGTTCGCGGAAATCGCCCCGCAGGAAGGTCACACCCGGCAATTCGTCCATCGCCAGCAGGTCAACGGCGATCACGGTGCCGCGCCCGGCGAGCGCCCGCGCCGCGTACTGGCTCCAGCCGCCCGGCGCAGCGCCGAGATCGACGATCGTCGCGCCCGGGAAAATGAGCCGTTCGGCGCTGTCGAGCTCCTGGAGCTTGAAGGCAGCGCGCGAGCGCCAGCCCTGTTGTTGCGCGCGCTGCACATAGGGATCGTCGAAATGTTCGCGCAGCCAGCGGCCGCTCGACTTGCTGCGCCGGCTCATGAACGAATCCCCGGATGCGGTCCTATAATCAACTGGTGGCACTCACGGATCGCCAGAAAAAACACCTGCGTCGCCTGGGGCACGCCCTGCACCCGCTCGTGCTGGTCGGCCAGCGCGGCCTGACCGAAGGCGTCATCAGCGAACTCCGGCAAACGCTGCACGATCATGAACTGGTCAAGGTCCGGGCTCGTGTCGGCGATCGCGAAAATCGCAATCTGGTACTTGGCACCCTGGCCACGGACACCGGTTCTGAACTGGTCCATCAAATCGGGAATGTAGGGTTATTTTACAAGAAAAACAACACGTTAAATAAGATACTTCTCCCGGATTCTTGAATCACGCGAGGCGCACGGCGAGGATTTCGAAACCGTGCGCGCCGCCCGGCGCCACCACTTCAACTTCATCGCCGGGCCTCTTGCCGATCAGCGCACGTGCAATCGGCGAGTTGATGGAGATGAGCCCGCGCCGGATGTCCGCCTCGTCGTCGCCAACGATCTGATAGCTCACTTCCGCGCCACCATCGAGCGGCGCAAGATCGACGGTGGCGCCAAATACGACCTTGCCGCTGTCCGGCAACGCTGTCGGGTCGATCACCTGGGCGTGCGCGAGCCGCCATTCGATTTCCTTGATGCGGCCCTCGATGAAGCCCTGCTGCTCGCGGGCGGCGTGATACTCCGCATTCTCGGACAGGTCGCCGTGCGCGCGCGCATCCGCGATCGCGCGGATGATCGTCGGCCGGTCCCCGGTCTTGAGCTTGCGCAATTCGGCTCGCAGCAACTCAGCACCCCGCAGTGTGATCGGTGATCTCATCCAGCGACCAGTACGCTGTGCAGATCCTGCAGCCGGTTGACGTCGAGGTCTTCGAGGTGGTCAAGGGCCTCGCAGGTCGCAAGCGCCGCAGCGATAGTCGTGTAGTAGGTCACCTTGCGAAATTCCGCCTCGCGGCGGATCGAGCGCGATTCGCGGATTGCGCGCTTGCCTTCGGTCGTATTGACGATCAGGTCAATCTCGTCGTTCTTGATCATGTCGACGATGTGTGGCCGCCCCTCGCGCACCTTCAGCGCCCTGCGGCAGGGAATGCCGGCCGCTTCCAGCGCATTCGCCGTGCCCAGGGTCGCCAGGATCTCGAATCCACGATCGTGCAGTCGCCGCGCAATTGCGACGGCTCCCTCCTTGTCGCGATCACGTACCGAGAGCAGGCAGACACCCCGGATCGGGAGACAGACGCCGCTCGCTGCCTGCGCCTTCGCATACGCCTCGCCGAATGTCCGGCCGGTCCCCATCACCTCGCCGGTCGATTTCATCTCGGGGCCCAGTATCGGATCGGACTCGGGAAACTTGCTGAACGGGAATACGGCTTTCTTTACTGAGTAGTACGGAGGCACTCGCTCCTGGAGCGCGCCAAGCTCCGCGAGCTTGCGGCCCACCATCACGCGCGCGGCGATCTTCGCAAGCGGCATGCCGGTCGCCTTGGACACGAAAGGAACCGTGCGTGCTGCGCGCGGGTTGACTTCGAGCACGTAAACGACCCCATTCTGGATCGCAAACTGTACGTTCATCAGGCCAATGACATTGAGTGCACGCGCCATCTTGCGTGTCTGGGCGCGCAGCTCATCCTGCAACTCCAGTGAAAGGCTGACCGGCGGCAGCGAACAGCTGGAGTCGCCGGAATGCACACCGGCCTGCTCGACGTGCTCCATGATGCCGCCGATCAGCACATCCGTGCCGTCACAGATTGCATCAACGTCAACTTCGATTGCGAGATCCAGGAAACGGTCCAGCAGCACCGGGCTATCATTTGAAACCTTTACGGCCTCGCGCATGTACTGGCGCAGGTCGTCTTCCTCGTAGACGACTTCCATGGCACGTCCGCCCAGCACATAGGACGGCCGCACAATCAGCGGAAAGCCGATTTCACGCGCAATCTCGATCGCGCGTTCCTCCTCGCGCGCCGTCGCATTGGCCGGCTGGCGCAGGCCGAGCTTCTTCAGCAACTGCTGAAAGCGCTCGCGATCCTCGGCGATGTCGATGGAGTCAGGACTGGTGCCGATAATTGGCGCGCCCGCCGCGGCCAGCTGGCGTGAGAGCTTCAGGGGTGTCTGCCCGCCGAACTGGACGATGACGCCCAGCGGTTTCTCCCTGGTGATGATCTCCATGACGTCTTCGAAGGTCAGGGGCTCGAAGTACAGGCGATCCGAAATGTCGGAGTCGGTCGAGACCGTTTCGGGATTGCAGTTCACCATGATGGTCTCGTAACCATCCTCGCGTAGTGCGAGCGCAGCGTGCACGCAGCAATAATCGAACTCGATGCCCTGGCCGATGCGATTCGGGCCGCCGCCCAGAATCATGATTTTCCGGTTCTCGGTCGGCGCGGCCTCGCATTCCTGCTCGTAAGTCGAGTATAGATACGCGGTCGTGGTCGCGAACTCCGCGGCGCAGGTATCCACCCGTTTGTAGACTGGATGAACGCCGCAGGCGAGGCGGCGTGCGCGCACGCGTGACTCCGGGGCCCCCAATGCGCGCGCGAGTGCCGCGTCCGAGAAGCCCTTGCGCTTCAGTGCCTGCAGGCGCTCGACCGTCAGGGCGGCGATGCCTTCTTCGCGGACCGTCGCCTCCTCATGGATCAGGTCCTCAATCTGCGCCAGGAACCAGGGGTCGATTGCGGACTCGGCCGCAATGCGCGCCAATGTCCAGCCAGCGCGGAATGCCTCGGCCACGTAGCGGATCCGGTCGGCCCCCGGATGACGCAGTTCCTCGGCCAGGCGCTGCTCGCCGTCGGCATCCAGCGGCAGCAGCATGACGGGCGTCAGGCCGTCGCAGCCGGTCTCGAGGCTGCGCAGGGCCTTTTGCAGGGACTCCTGGAATGTGCGCCCGATCGCCATCGCCTCACCGTCCGATTTCATCTGGGTGGTCAGGCGCGTGTTGGAACCCGGGAACTTCTCGAACGTGAATCGCGGCACCTTGGTGACCACATAGTCGATCGTCGGCTCGAATGAGGCCGGCGTCGCGCCACCCGTAATGTCGTTCCTCAGTTCATCGAGTGTGTAGCCGACGGCAAGCTTCGCTGCGACCTTCGCGATCGGGAATCCGGTCGCTTTCGACGCCAGCGCGGAAGAACGGGACACGCGCGGATTCATCTCGATCACGAACATGCGACCGTCTTTCGGATTCAGCGCGAACTGCACATTGGAACCACCGCAGGCGACGCCGACCTTGCGCAGCACGGCGATCGAGGCATCGCGCATGCGCTGGTATTCCTTGTCGGTCAGCGTCTGCGCGGGAGCCACAGTGATCGAGTCGCCCGTGTGCACACCCATTGGGTCGAGATTTTCGATCGAGCAGACGATGATGCAATTGTCCTTGTGGTCGCGGACCACTTCCATCTCGAATTCCTTCCAGCCCAGCACCGATTCCTCGATCAGCACTTCGCCGGTCGGCGATGCATCGAGACCGCGCATCACGATCTTCTCGAACTCCTCGCGGTTGAAAGCGATGCCGCCGCCAGAGCCGCCGAGTGTGAAGGACGGCCTGATCACCGTCGGGAAGCCAACCTCGCCCTGCACGGCGAGCGCCTCGTCGAGATTGTGCGCGATGTAGGACAACGGACATTCAAGGCCGATGCCACGCATGGCGTTGCGGAACAACTCCCGATCCTCGGCCATGTCGATGGCCTCGCGCGAAGCGGCAATCAACTCGACGTCAAATCGCTTGAGCACGCCTTCGCGCACCAGGTCGAGCGCGGTATTGAGCCCGGTCTGGCCGCCCATGGTCGGCAGCAGGGCATCCGGGCGTTGCTTTTAGATGTTTATAGCCACCGTGCGCCACACGACCGGCTCGATGTAGATCGATTCGGCCAACTCCGGGTCGGGCAAGATGGTCGCGGGATTAGAGT
>JANPCY010000398.1:0-5816 GCA_031431175.1 Steroidobacteraceae bacterium
CCGCCTGGAATTCGCGATTGCGTGCCTGCTTCGCCGATCCGCCGGCCGAATCGCCCTCGACCAGGAACAGCTCGCAGCGTTCCGGCTCCTGCAATGTACAGTCTGCAAGCTTGCCCGGCAGCGCCGGGCCGCTGACGATCCGCTTGCGCGTGACCCGCTGTGCCGCGCGGGTACGCTCCAGTGCGTTGGCAATCGCGAATTGCGCGATCTTCTCGCCGGCTTCCGGATGCTGGTTCAGCCACAGCGCGAATGCGTCCTTGACAACCCCCGAGACGAACGCCGCGGATTCACGCGACGACAACTTCTCCTTGATCTGCCCGGCAAACTGCGGATTCTGCATCCGCACCGACAGCACGAACGCGACCTGCTGCCAGACGTCTTCCGGCGCAAGCCGGAGGCCTCGCGGCACGAGATTCCGGAACTCGCAGAACTCCCGGACCGCGTCGGTTGCGCCGGCCCGGAGCCCATTCACATGGGTCCCGCCCTGTGGGGTCGGTATCAGGTTGACGTAACTCTCGGCGATTGATTCGTCCCGGTCGGGCGCCCAGCAGAACGCCCAGTCGGCCACTTCGTGGCCGCCCTTGAAGTGGCCGGTGAATGGCTCGTCCGGCAGCCGCGAATCGGCTCCTAGCTGCTCGATCAGGTATTCGCCCAGATTGCCGGTGAAGAACCACTCGTCGGTTTCGCCGGTTGCCTCGACCTGTAGCCGGACCCGCAATCCGGGGCACAACACAGCCTTGGCTTTCAGCACATGCTTGAGCCGCGGCACCGAGAAATCCGGCGAGTCGAAGAATCCGGGATCCGGCCAGAATCGCACGGTTGTGCCGGTCTGGCCGCGCTTGGCAGGGCCAACGACTTCGAGTTTGGAGACCACCTTGCCGTCCCTGAACCCGATATTCCATGCCTTGCCGTCGCGCCGCACGTTGCACTCGAGGTGCTTCGACAGGGCGTTGACGATCGACACGCCGACTCCGTGCAGTCCACCGGCCGACTCGTAGCTCCGGCCCGAGAATTTTCCGCCGGCGTGCAGCCGCGTGAGGATCAGTTCGACGCCACTGACTTTTTCCTTGGGGTGGATGTCAACCGGCATGCCGCGACCGTCATCGTCGACCGAGACCGAGCCGTCGCCATGCGCGATGACCGAGATGTTCCGGCAGTGACCGCCCAGCGCTTCGTCGACGCTGTTGTCGACCACCTCGTGTACGAGGTGATTCGGGTTGCGTGTGTCCGTGTACATGCCCGGCCGGCGGCGAACCGGTTCGAGACCTGTCAGGACCTCGATGTCCGAAGCGTTGTACGACTGGCTCATCCTGACCTGCGCATGGCGCGGCGCGGGTGCGCCGCGGGCGCGGCGATTCTAGCAGCCACGGGGACGCTGACGGGCGTGACGCTCTCAGTCGAGATCGCGGGCCAGAGCCCCTGCATTTTCTGCGGGCAGCTTTGTGGCGTGCCGGTATGCAGGATGCTCGATGCCGACCGTGATCGCAGCGCCCTGCTGGGCCGCTTCGCGCATGGCCGGTGTCAGCTCGAAGCGTAGCCAGTGCACGGCCGAGGTCTTTTCGTCATTCCCCCGCCCGAGATCCTCGTCAGCAATCGCGCGCACGCGGCCTGCGCCTGCGACCTCGACATAGCAGTGATCCTCGACGCCGCGCAGGCGCGCGAGTGCCACCCCGCGCTCATCGGGATCGGGGTACTCGATCATCATGGTCGCCTTCCAGTTGCCGCCGTCGGGGATCAGCGGGTTGTAGGCATCGAGCTCCTCACGGATTCCACGCGGCTCGAATATGCGCTCGATACGCAGCATTTCCTGCACCTGGTACTGGATCGTCAGGCGGTCCTCGAAAAGCCAGGTCATGTTGGGCCCGACCGGCACCGTGCGCGCGCGTTTGTGCGCGATGACGCCGGCACGAAACGTCTCGCGGCTTTTCGCGTATTGCTCGAGACTCATCAGGTCCGCTTCGTTGAGAGCACCGATACCCGCAGCCATGTTCAGTCCATCCTGCCTAGATGCCATAAGCCTGACGCAGCAGGCGGATCGGGTGCTCCGGCGCGCGCCCGCTGTCGAGACCGGCCCTGATCTGGTGCCCGGCCAGCGGGCAATCACTCGCAAAGTGGTCGGCCGCCGCGGCCTCGACCCGCTGCACGACCGGGCGCGCGATCTTCATCGAGATCTCGTGGAATTCGCTCTTGATGGCGTAGGTGCCGTCATGACCGGAGCAGCGCTCGATGGTCGTGAGTGTCGTGCCCGGCACCAGGCCAAGCACGTCGCGCGTTTTCAGTCCGATATTCTGCACCCGCAGGTGGCAGGGAACGTGATAGGCCACCTTGCCCAGGCTCGAGCGGAAATCGGTGGCAAGCCGGTTCTCAGCGTGTCGCAGCATCAGGTATTCGAAGGGATCAAAGGTCGCCTCTGCGACCCGCCGGACGTCCGGGTCATCCGGGAACATCGATGGCAGCTCGCGCTTGAACATCAGGACGCAGGATGGAACCGGCGCGAGGATGTCGTGACCCGATGCGACAAGGGCGGCGAGAGCCGGGATGTTGTGTTCCTTCAGGGCCGCGACGGCATCCAGATCGCCGAGTTCGAGCTTCGGCATCCCGCAGCAGCGTTCCTGCTCCGCCATCGCGACCGGGATTCCGTTGTGCTCCAGGACCGCCACCAGGTCGGTGAGGATGTCAGGCTCGTTGCGGTTGCAATAGCAGGTCGTGAAGAGCGCGACCTTGCCGGTGGTCCTGGAGGTCGGCAGCGGCGTCAGGTTGGGCTTTGCCCGCCGGGCCTCGCGCCTGCGAAAGCTCGTGCTGTGATACTCCGGTAGCCTCGCGTCGGGATGCACGCCGAGCGTGTGGTCCAGCATGCGCCGCCCCAGCCGGCTGCGGTTGGCAGCGTTGACGAGCTCGCTGACAACCGGAATTCCCGCGATTCTGCCGACCGCATCGGTGGAAGACAGCAGCCGGTCACGCACACCGGCCCCCTGCTCGCGGAAGCGCACGGCCTTGGCGCGCAGCATCAGGTGCGGGAAATCGACATTCCATTCGTGCGGCGGCACATAAGGACACTTGCTCATGTAGCACATGTCGCAGAGATAGCAGTGATCGACGACTTCCCAGTAGGCCTTCCTGGGAACCGACGCGAGATCGCCGGTCGCGGACTGGTCAATGCGATCGAACAGGACCGGGAATGAATTGCACAGGCTGAAGCAGCGGCGACATCCGTGGCAGATGTCGAAGACCCGCTCAAGCTCGCGCGTCAGCGAGTCGTGATTCCAGAATTCCGTAGCGCCCCAGTCGAGCGCATGCCGAGTCGGCGCCTCGAGGCTGCCTTCACGGCCTCCGCTGGTCTCCCGCTTGTTCACGGGCTCAGGTGATCGCCGCGGCTCAGTTGAGCTGGTCCAGCGCTTTCTGGAAGCGGTTGGCGTGGGACCGCTCGGCCTTGGCGAGCGTCACGAACCAGTCGGCAATCTCGTGGAATCCCTCGTCGCGGGCGGCCTTTGCCATGCCCGGATACATGTCCGTGTACTCGTGCGTCTCGCCGGCAATGGCCGCCTTCAGATTGTCCGAAGTGGGGCCAATCGGCAGGCCCGTTGCGGGATCGCCGACTTGCTCGAGATATTCGAGATGGCCGTGCGCATGGCCGGTTTCGCCTTCGGCGGTCGAACGAAACACAGCCGCCACGTCGTTGTAGCCCTCGACATCCGCCTTCTGCGCGAAATAGAGGTAGCGACGATTCGCCTGCGACTCGCCGGCGAAGGCCGCCTTCAGATTGCCTTCCGTCTTGCTGCCTTTCAGATTCATGGTTTCCTCCTCGGCTGTCCTGGCGCAATTGCCACTGGTTTAGACCTGGTTTAGACAGATTCTAACACTCGCGTTGACCCCTTGTGCAGCGGCTGTGTAACGTACCCGTCCCACCTGCCCTGCAAGGCGGCTGCCGTTGACCCGACAAAAATCCGCGACCCCCGATTTCGAGGCGGCGCTTGCCGAACTCGAGCAGATCGTCGAGCGCCTCGAACAGGGAGAATTGTCGCTGGAGGAATCCTTGCGCCAGTTCGAACGCGGTGTCGAACTGACGCGCAGCTGCCAGAAGGCGCTGCGCCAGGCGGAGCAGAAGATCAGCATCCTGAGTCGCGGCCCGGACGGGGAAACGATCGAGCCATTCGTAGCACCCGCCGGGGACTGAGCAGTCGCTCGATGTCCGTCGCCGCCGCAATGCTCTCCTGGCAGTCGCGTTACCGCGAGCGCGTTGAAGGCGTGCTCGAGCGCTGTCTGCCATCCAGCAACTCGGCCCCCGCCCGGCTCCATGAAGCAATGCGCTATGCGGCACTCGGACCGGGTAAGCGCATTCGACCAGTGCTGGTATATGCGACCGGCGCGGCCGTCGGCGTGCCACCCGCGGCACTCGATGGACCTGCCGCGGCCGTCGAGCTGATCCACGCCTACTCGCTGGTGCATGACGATCTGCCGGCGATGGATGACGACGACTTGCGCCGGGGCCGCCTGACCACGCACCGCGCCTTTGACGAGGCGACCGCGATACTTGCCGGCGATGCCCTGCAGGTACTCGCATTCGAAATCCTGGTGGAACACCCATCGCTGCCGGTGGAACCGGCGCGCCGCCTCGAAATGGTCCGCATGCTGGCCCATGCCAGCGGCACGCGGGGCATGGCTGGTGGCCAGGCGATGGATCTCGCCGCCGTCGGCAAGCTCCTCGAACCCAGCCAGATCGAGGAGATGCACGCACGCAAGACCGGCGCCCTGATTCGCGCCGCGGTCCTGATCGCCTGCGCCGCAGCGCCCACGCTGTCGGCGTTAAAGCTCGAGGCCCTGGATCGCTATGGCACGACGGTCGGCTTGTCGTTCCAAATCGTCGATGATCTCCTCGATGTGGTGGGCGACACCACGCTCACCGGCAAGACCCGCGGCGCCGACGCGCTGCGTGCCAAGCCGACTTATCCCGCGATCGCGGGGATTGCTGCCGCGCGCGAACGCGCCGTGGAGCTCGCCGACGCAGGCATCGAGGCGCTGGCCGGATTCGGGCCGGAGGCCGGCCAGCTGCGCGATTTCGCCACCGAATTGGTCGAGCGCAGCCGCTAAGCGAGTTCGGTGCGGGTCTTATGCCGCTCGCAGCACCTCCAGTACACTGCCGGGATGACTGAGGAGAAACCGGGCGGGCTGCTGGACTCGATCGAGTCCCCGGCCGACCTGCGTGCGCTCACCCCCAGCGACCTCGCGCCACTGGCAGCCGAATTGCGCGAGTTCCTGATCCACACAGTCGGCCAGATGGGCGGGCACCTGGCGGCCGGGCTCGGCACCGTGGAACTCGCGGTCGCCCTGCATTATGTTTTCGACACGCCTTACGACCGGCTGGTCTGGGATGTGGGACACCAGGCCTATCCCCACAAGGTGCTGACCGGGCGCCGGCGGCGCCTCGGCAGCATCAAGCAGCGTGGCGGGCTCGCGCCCTTCCCGTCGCGCGCCGAGAGCGTTTACGACAGCTTCGGTGTCGGCCATGCGGGCACCTCGATCAGTGCCGCGCTCGGAATGGCGATTGCAAACCGCAAGGCGGGCAGCGACCGGCGCGTGGTCGCGATCATCGGCGACGGCGCGATGAGTGCGGGACTTGCCTGGGAGGCCATGAATCATGCGGGCAGCCTCGACATTGACCTGCTGGTCGTACTGAACGACAACGACATGTCGATCTCCGAGAATGTCGGCGCTCTGTCCCAGTATTTCGCCAGATTGCTGTCTGGCCGCATGTACTCGCATTTGCGCGCGGGCTCGAAGAAGATGTTGCGGTCGATGCCGGCGGCCTGGGAGCTGGC
>JANPCY010000399.1:0-10380 GCA_031431175.1 Steroidobacteraceae bacterium
CCTACTGGGATACCGGCGAGCTCGACCGCGACTTCCGCTGGAACAATTACCTGGGCCGGTATCACGCGCGGCACACCGACCTGATGGATGTGCTGTCCGGCTACCAGCCGCGCGGGCGCGCGAGCCTCGAGCATGTCGCAGGGCTCCTGGGGCTGCCCGGCAAGCTCGGCATGGGCGGCGACAAAGTCTGGGACGCGTGGCGAGGGGGGCGCCTGGCGGAGATCCGCGACTACTGTGAAACGGATGTGTTGAACACCTATCTCATTTTTCTGCGATTCGAGTTGATCCGCGGGCGGCTGACAGCGGCGATTCATGACAGTGAGCTTGCGCGGGTGCGCTCCTGGCTCGGCGAGCGCAAGGAAGCGCATTGGCGCGCGTTCGAGGCAGCCTGGAAGGTCCATTGAATCCAGCGCAGGAGCCGGAGACGGCCGAGATCACTTCGCTCGATCATGAGGGGCGCGGTGTGGCGCGGATTGACGGCAAGGCGGTATTCGTCGAGGGAGCCTTGCCCGGCGAGCAGGTACGCCTGCGGCGGACCCACAGGCGAAGGCGCCATGACGAAGCCGTGATGGTCGAGTTGCTGCGGGCTTCACCGGATCGCGTCACTCCGCGCTGCCGGCATTTCGGCAACTGCGGCGGTTGCTCGCTGCAGCATCTCGCACACGATGCCCAGCTGGAAGCCAAGAACAGGCAGGTGGCGGAGGAACTCGAGCGCATCGGCGATGTGCGCCCTGATACCTGGTTGCCGCCACTGGCCGGCCCGGTCTGGTCCTACCGGCGCCGCGCGCGCCTCGGCTGCAAATACGTCGTGGCCAAGGGCCGGGTGCTGGTCGGCTTTCGCGAACGTGGCAGCCCCTATCTCGCGGACCTGCAGCACTGCGACGTGCTGGTCGAACCAGTGGGGAGCCTGATCGCGGAACTCGCGGAGCTGATCGGCGAGCTCAGCATCCGCGACCGATTGCCGCAGATCGAAGTCGCGGCCGCCGACAATGCGACTGTGCTGGTGTTGCGCGTGCTGGATCCGCCGAGCGAGGCCGATCTCGCCAGGCTGCGGGAATTCCAGTCGCGGCGTGCGGTCGAGCTGCACCTGCAGCCCGGCGGTCTCGACACTGTGGTGCCACTCTCGCCGCCGGCGACACCGCTCTATTACGAAGTGCCGGACGTCCCGGCAGGGATCGCGTTTGCGCCGACCGACTTCATCCAGGTGAACGCCGGACTCAACCGCCTGATGATCGAGCGTGCGCTCGAGCTCCTGTCACCCATGGCGGGCGACCAGGCGCTGGAGCTTTTTTGCGGGCTCGGCAATTTCAGCCTGCCGCTGGCGCGCCGCGTGGCCCGCGTGACCGGCGTCGAAGGCGATCCGCGGCTGGTCGAGCGTGCGCGAGTAAACGCATTGCAGAACGGCATCGACAACGCAGAGTTTCACGCTGCCGACCTGAACGTCAACGTTTCAAAGGCGCCGTGGGCCCGCGCTGATTACGACCTGGTGCTCCTCGATCCCCCGCGCGCGGGTGCCCGGGAGGTGCTGACGGTTGTCGCGACAAGCAGGCCGCGGCGCATCGTGTACATTTCCTGCCATGCGGGGACGCTCGCCCGCGATGCGGGAATCCTCGTGCAGCAGCATGGCTACAAGCTGGCAGCGGCCGGCATCATGGATATGTTTCCGCACACCTCGCATGTCGAATCGATCGCCCTGTTCGAGCCGGCAGGCGAGAGGCGCATGACGCGGGGACGGACATGACGCTGGGCCCGGTCATGGTGGACCTGAAGGGCATCGCGCTCGAACCGGACGAGCGCGAAATGCTGGGGCATCCGCTGGTCGGCAGCGTGATCCTGTTCAGCCGCAACTACGAGAGTCCCGCCCAGCTTGCGCGCCTCGTTGCGGAGATCCATTCAATCCGTTCGCCGTCATTGCTGGTCGCCGTGGATCAGGAGGGCGGCCGCGTGCAGCGATTCCAGCATGGATTCACGCGACTGCCTTCCATGCGTGCGGTCGGGCGCCGCTACAACGAAGAACGGGGCGAGGGACTCGCGCTCGCGCGCCGGCTAGGGTGGCTGATGGCCGCAGAGTTGCGTGCCCTCGGCATCGACCTGTCATTCGCGCCCTGCTTGGACCTTGACTATGGCGTCAGCCAGGCGATCGGCGATCGCGCTTTGCATGTAAATTCGGCAGCCGTCGGCGAGCTTGGCGTCGCGTACATGCTGGGCATGCGGGAAGCCGGGATGGCGGCGACCGCCAAGCATTTTCCAGGGCACGGCGCGGTGGCCGCCGATTCACATGTATCGGTGCCGGTGGACCGACGCGAGCGGAGCGACATCGTCGCCGACCTGCTGCCGTATCGCCGGATGATCGCCAATGGCCTGACCGCCGTCATGGCGGCCCATGTAGTGTTTCCCGAAGTGGACGCCATGCCCGCGAGCCTGTCGGCGCACTGGATTCGTGAGGTCCTGCGCGGCGAGCTTGGCTTCCAGGGCGCAGTCTTCGCGGACGATCTCTCGATGGGAGGCGCGGCGGCATTCGGCGATATCACTGCGCGTACCGGGCAGGCACTCGCCGCCGGCTGCGACGTGCTGCCAGTCTGCAATGATCGCGGCGCCGTACTTCAGTTGCTCGGCGCGCTGAGGCATACCATCGATCCGGTTGGCGGCCTGCGTCTCGCGCGCCTGCATGGCCGTGACGGGCTGGAATTGCAGGCCTTGAAATCCGACCCGCGCTGGCAAGAGGGCGTCACGGCGGCGCAACGCTGCCTCGAACGGCCCGAGCTTCATCTCGAGGGCGAGCGCAACGTCTGACCGGAGAGCCGCACGCTGAAGGCTGGCTCAGGCTCCGAGCGTCAAAAGCAGTTCGTCAGCGACCTTCAGGCGCGTCGGGCCATCGGCGTTTGGCAGCTTGATGCGCAGGCGGTGCGAGCCGTCGAGCCGGAATTTCCCGCCGCTCACCTGGACCAGCCGGATAACGTGTGCGGGATCGACGCAGTGCTCGCCTGCGAACTCCACGACGCCAGCCGTCGCACCAATCTCGAGCCGGCGGATGCCGAGGCTTGCCGCCCGCAACTTGAGCCGGTGCACACGGAACATCGTCTGGGCAGGCGGTGGCAACGGCCCAAACCGGTCGATCATTTCCACCTGCAGGTCATCGAGTTGTGCGGCGTCCGGGGCGCTGGCCATGCGCTTGTATAGCTGCAGGCGCAGGTGGACGTCCGGCATATAGTCTTCCGGCAACAACGCGGGAAGTTGCAGATCGACTTCGGGTCCCGCGTGCAATGGGCGCTCCAGTTCGGGTTCGCGGCCTGCACGAAGGGCCTGCACGGCGCGATCCAGCAGCTCGAGATAAAGGCCGATGCCGATCTCCTGGATTTGGCCGCTTTGCTCCTCGCCGAGCAATTCACCGGCACCACGGATTTCGAGATCCTGGGTCGCAAGCGTGAATCCCGCGCCGAGATCCTCAAGCGCCTCGATGGCCTCCAGCCGCCTGGCAGCCTCCGCGGGCAGCGCCGCCTTCGGCGGTGAAATCAGATAGGCCCAGGCGCGGTGATGCGATCGTCCGACGCGCCCGCGCAGCTGATGCAACTGCGCAAGGCCGAAGCGGTCTGCGCCGTCAATCAGGATCGTATTGGCGGTCGGCACGTCGATTCCGGACTCGATGATCGTCGTGCAGACCAGCACCTCGAACCGGCGGTGATAGAAATCGAGCATCAACCTTTCGAGGTCGCGCTCACGCATGCGGCCGTGAGCAACACGCACGGTGGCCTCGGGCACGAGCCTGCGCAGGCGTTCAGCAAACAATTCGATGTCCTCGATCGTATTGTGCACGACATAGACCTGGCCACCGCGGCGGATCTCGCGCAGGCAGGCTTCCCGCACCAGGCCATCGCTCCATTCACTGACAAATGTTTCGATGGCGACACGTTCGGCCGGTGGCGTCGTCATCAGCGAAAGCTCGCGCAGGCCGCCGAGCGCCATATTGAGCGTCCGCGGGATCGGCGTTGCCGTCAATGTCAGCATGTCCACATCGGCGCGCATCTGCTTCAGGCGTTCTTTGTGTGCGACGCCGAATCGATGCTCCTCGTCCACGACGACGAGCCCGAGGTCGCGGAACAGGACATCGCGCTGCAACAGGCGATGGGTGCCGATGACGACGTCCACATTTCCAGATGCCAGCCCGACGATGACCTCGCGCTGTTCCACCGCAGTACGGAATCGCGACAGGCTCTCGACCTTGATCGGCCAGTCCGCGAAGCGGTCGGCGAATGTCTGCGCATGTTGCTGGGCGAGCAGGGTGGTCGGAACCAGCACGGCAACCTGCCTGCCGCCCTGCACGGCAGCAAATGTTGCGCGCAGCGCGACTTCGGTCTTGCCGAATCCGACATCGCCGCAGATGACACGGTCCATGGGCGAGCCTGCTCGCATGTCAGCGAGCACGGCGTCTATCGCGTCCCGCTGATCCACGGTTTCCTCGAATGGAAACCCCGCCTCGAAGGCACGGTAGGCCGAGTCATCGAATTCAATCGCGCGCCCCTGCCGCGCCGCGCGCCGCGAGTAGAGGTCCAGGAGTTCGGCCGCGACATCGCGCAAGCGGGCGGCGGCCCGACGGCGTGCCCTGGCCCACTGTTCCGTGCCGAGCTTGTGCCAGGGCGCCGCATCCGGCGAGCCGCCGGTGTAGCGTGTCACCCGGTCGAGTGCATGCACCGGCACGTACAATAGATCGCCACCGGCGTACTCGACGACCAGGAATTCGGCCGGATTTCCGTCCACCTGCATGACCCGGAGGCCGCGATAGCGCCCGACGCCGTATTCCTCGTGCACAACGGGCGCGCCGGGCGACAATGCGGCGAGTTCGCGCAGAATGGCTTCCGGATCGCGATCCGCGCGCCGGCGCCGCCGCTCCTGACGCGCCCGCTCACCGAATAGCTGGTCTTCGGCCACCAGGGCGATATGGCGGTCCGGCAGGATCAGCCCACGCACGTCCGGCGCGACCGCGATGGCCAATGACTGTGCACCTGCGGCGAACGCAACCCAGTCGGCAACCTCGACAGCGTGCAAATCCTGGCGTCGCAGCAGTTCGAGCAGCAGCTCGCGCCGGCCCGCCGAATCGGCGGTCAACAGCACGCGGCCTGCAAAGCGCGCGTGGAATGCCGCAAGTGCCGCTGCAGGCAGGGCGGCGCGCGCATCGGCACGCAGTTCCGGTGGCGGTTCCGAGCCGAAGTTGCGGATCGGCAGGAGCGCGGCGAGCGGCTCGGCCTTGACGGATGTCACGAGTACCCGCGCGTGCCTGGAGAGCGCCGCCGAAATCGCATCGGCAGCCGCGAAAGCCTCGGTCGGCGGCAGGATGGGGCGCTCGCGATCGTGCCGCCGCTGTTCGTAACGGTCGGCGACTTCGGCCCAGGCGAGCGGCAATGCATGGTCGAGGTCCGCCATATCGACGATCACCATCGAAGGTGGCAGGTACTCGGCGAGTGTCGCAGTCTCGTCGAAGAAGAAAGGTAGCCAGGCTTCGATGCCGGCCGGGGCGAGCCCCTGTGTCACGGCGCGATATACCGGGCTGGCCTGCGGGTCGCCTTCGAAACGCTCGCGCCAGCGGCTGCGAAATCCTGCCACGGCTTCGGGCGATGTCGGAAACTCACGTGCCGGCAACAGGCGAACGCTGGCGAGTCGCTCGGCGGATCGCTGGTCGGCGGGATCGAAACTGCGGATGCTTTCGATCTGGTCATCAAACAGGTCGAGGCGGAAGGGCTGGGCCGCTCCGGCTGGGTAGAGATCGAGGACCGATCCACGCACGGCGATTTCGCCGGGACTCAGGACCTGCGTGACATGCGCATAACCCGCGCCTGCTAAACGTGCGCGCAAGCGCGCCAGATCGATGCGTTGTCCGGCACTCAGCTCAAAGGCGTGCGCATCGATGAATCGTCGCGGCGGCAGCCGGTCGAGCAGCGCTGCTTTGGTCGTGACGATCAGGCCGCGCTTGAGATCCGGCAGGGCGGCAAGTGTATGCAGGCGCTGTGAAACGATATCGGGGTGCGGCGAGAAGGGGTCGTAGGGCAGCGTTTCGCGGTCTGGAAAGGACAGCAGGGTCTGGCCCCGTGCGGCGAAGAACGCCAATTCCGCCAGCGTGCGGTCCGCCTCGCGGCCCGTCGGCACGACCACCAGCACCGGCGCCGACACCGGCGCCGCTTCGGCCAGCACCCAGGCCAGGCTGCTGCCATAGAGTTCGCCCCATCGAGTGGCGCCCGGGGCTGCAGGCAGCAGGATCCGGTGGTCGTTTTCGTTCACGAAGCTCCCCGCAGGCAGAACTCCCCGTTCCGGGCGTGCCCGGCGGGGTCAGGGAGCGCAGGATACCCGCGCCGGAGCCGGCCGCAAGGCGGGCCAGCCACAAGGCAGGCCAGCCACAAGGCAGGCCGGCCTGCCGCTATCTCACGATAACGGCATGCAGAACGCGGTCATTCTCGAAGTACACGGCAAACTGGGCATAGTCCCAGCGCGTGATCGGGGGTTGCCCGACCGCTGCATGGCGGGTGACAGGCTCACCGTAGCGGTTCTGCACCGTGGACATCGAGCTACCCCGTTTCGGACCTTCGGCGGCCGCCGCGGGGGCGCCCGCCGGCACGCTGAGTGTCTCCGCCCAGGCCGGGCCAGTTGCGAGCAGCGAAAGCAGCAGCAATGTGCGTACGATAGTCATCGCGATTCCTCCGTCGGGCAGTGTAGCACCGGGTGGAAATCTGGCGAGATTGCTAGGATAAATCCTTGATAGGCATCCCGAATTTGGCCAATAAACACCGATGCTGACTCCCCTGCCTTTAGGGCTCGGCCTGCGCTACGTGCGTGCCCGCAAGCATCAGTATTTCGTCTCCTTCATCAGCTGGGTATCGCTTTCGGGTGTTTGTCTGGGTGTTGCCGCCCTGATTACGATCCTGTCGGTCATGAAGGGCTTCGAGGGCGAGCTACGAAGCCGCCTGCTGGCGCTTTCGGCGCATGCGTCCTTGCCGTCACCGGCCGGCGTCGCCGCACTGAAGGACCTGGCAGCCCGTGCCCGGCAGCAACCCGGCGTCACCGATGCCCTGCCATTCATCGAGGTGCAAGGGCTGGCATCCAATGGGCCAGAACTCGCGGGGGTGGCGCTGCGCGGCATCGCGACCTCGGACTACGGACCAGGCGCCGTCTTGCGCACCGCGATGCAGGAAGGCTCGCTCGACGCGCTGGTCGCGGGCAGTGATCGCGTCGCGCTCGGTCGCGCGCTCGCAATCCAGTTGCAGGTCGGCATCGGCGATACGGTAACGGTGTTGCTGCCGCGCATGGATGCCGATGGGAGCCTGACGCCGCGCATCGGCGCCTTCAAAGTCGCCGGCCTGTTCGAGATCGGGCTGGCCGATCACGATGCCGTGATGGGATTCGCCGCACTCGAAGACGTCGCAAGGCTTGCCGGGCCTTCGGCTCCTGCCGGAGTGCATCTGTTCTTCGCGGATCCCTTTGAGGCTCCGCGGCTCGCAGCTGCCGTCGCGAGCGCCCTCGGCACGGGCCCTGCGCGCGACTGGACCGTCGATCATGCGGCCTATTTTCGCGCGATTCGCCTCGAGAAGACGATGATGACGGTGATCCTGCTGCTGATCGTTTCGGTCGCCGCATTCAACATCGTGGCGAGTCTCGTGATGGTGGTCGCCGAGAAACGCAGTGATATTGCGATCCTGCGCACGATGGGCCTTTCGCGCGCCAGCGTTATTGGCGCGTTCATCGTGCAGGGTACAGTTATCGGCTGGATCGGCACGCTGGCCGGCGTCGGTCTCGGGATCCTGCTCGCGCTATATGCGGGCGATATCACGCCGGTGCTGGAGCGCTTATTCGGCTTCCAGATATTCGATGCCGATGTCTACTACATTACGCGCATACCCTCGGAGCTGCGTGGTGCCGATGTTGCCCTGGTCGCCGGGGCGGCACTTGTGCTGACGCTGGTGTCGACGATTTACCCGGCCCGCAAAGCCGCTGCGACCGAGCCTGCCGAGGCGCTTCGTTATGAGTGAGCGCGCGCGCGGCCCGACCGCCTATGCCTGGTGGATTGGTGCGCGCTATCTGCGGGCGCGCCGCGAAAATCGCTTTGTCGGGTTCATCTCGGGGATCTCGATGGCCGGCATCGCACTCGGAGTTGCGGTGCTGATCGTTGTACTGTCGGTCATGAATGGATTCGAGCGCGACCTGCAGGCAAGGATTCTGGGTGTGGTGTCGCACGCGACGCTGGAGGGCACGGAAGGCCGGCTCGACGACTGGCGCGAACTGCGCCGCCGCACGACTGGCCGGCCCGGCGTCGTGGCGATTGCGCCGTTCATCGAAGGGCGCGCCATGCTGGTCGCGCGCGACCGCTCCGCCGCCGTTGAACTGCGCGGCGTGGAGCCTGCGGACGAACGCGCCGTGTCATCCCTGCACCGCCATCTCAGCGGCGGTGGGCTGGAACAGCTGGAAGCGGGCGCCTACCGCATCCTGCTGGGGCATACGCTGGCCACGGAGCTGGGTCTGAAAGTAGGCGACACCATGCTGGTCGTCATCGCGCAGGGCAATGTGACGCCTGCCGGTGTCGTGCCGCGCATGCGGCGATTTACGGTGGCAGGACTCATCGATGTCGGCATGTACGAGTACGACCGCGGCCTCGCCCTGTTGCACCTCGAAGACGCGCGCCGGCTCTATCGGATGGGCGATTCGGTGACCGGATTGCGCTATGCGTTTGCCGACGGTAGTACCGCGGGCCGGCAGATCCGCGAACTCGCCGAAGCGCTCGGCGGCGGCTACCTCGTCAGCGACTGGAGCCGCCGACACGGGAACTTCTTCCGCTCGATCCAGGTGACCAAGTCGATCATGTTCGTGGTGTTGCTGCTGGTCGTTGCTGTCGCGGCGTTCAACATCATTTCGACGCTGGTGATGGTCGTCAAGGAAAAGCGTTCGGATATCGCAATCCTGCGCACCCTGGGCGGCACGCCACGCGACATCCTGACGATATTCGTCGTGCAGGGCGCCGCGATCGGCTTCATCGGGACCGGAGCGGGCATCGGGCTGGGCCTGCTGATTGCGCACAACATCACGGCGATCGTCGGCGGCCTCGAACGCCTGCTGGGCATCACGCTCGTGGATCCGCAGGTCTATTTCATCTCGGAGTTGCCGGCTGACGTTCAGTCCGGGGATGTACTGGCAATCGCAGTGACGGCGCTTTTGCTCGGCGTCGCGGCGACCCTCTACCCGGCCTGGCGTGCAGCCAGCACGCAGCCGGCTGAAGCTCTCCGCCATGAGGTTTGAGACACGAACATGAATGATTCGGTGGTACTGGCATGCGAGGGCCTGGTCAAGGAGTTCAGGCAGGGGCCCGCTACGGTGAGCGTGCTGCGAGGCGTCAATGCCTCGATCCGCCGCGGCGAACGCCTCGCGGTGGTCGGCGCGTCGGGATCCGGCAAGACGACGCTGTTACAACTGCTGGGCGGACTCGACCTCCCGACTTCCGGCCGCGTGCTGATCGATGGCCGCGAGATGTCCGCGCTGCCGGATGTCGAGCGCGGAAGGCTGCGCAATGTCGCGATGGGTTTCGTGTACCAGTTCCACCACCTGTTGCCGGAGTTCAGCGCGCTCGAGAATGTGGCGATGCCGCTCCTGATACGCCGGCTGCCGCGTGCCGAGGCCAATGAAAGGGCGCGCGCCCTGCTGGCGCGTGTCGGGCTCGCGGATCGGCTCACGCACCGGCCCTCCGAATTGTCCGGCGGCGAGCGTCAGCGCGCCGCGGTCGCGCGCGCGCTGGTGACACAGCCGCGCATCGTGCTGGCTGACGAACCGACGGGAAATCTGGATGGCGCCCACGCGCGGCAGGTGTTCGCGCTGATGATGGAGCTGAATCGCGAACTGGGCACCAGTCTCGTCATCGTCACGCATGATACCCAGCTCGCTGCGCGCATGGATCGCGTGCTGACCCTGGAAGAGGGATTACTGCTCGAACGCAAGGGCTGACGGCACAACGCGGTAGTCGCTGCCGATCCAGGATCGGCGCTGGCCACTGACGGAAGATCCGCGATGCCCTGGCTCGTGCTGGCCTTCTGCGCCGGCGCCACCGTCGTTCATTTCCTTGCCGTGCTGCCGACGCTCGTTGGCCTGCTGGCGATCGCGATGGCAGGAATCCTCGTCTGGCGGCGTTGGCCGGTCATTGCGGCGATGTTGCTCGGGCTCGCCTGGACCGCGTTCGGTGCAAGGCAAATCGTTGCCGAGGACTGGCCTTGTACCCGCGATCGCGAGGTCATCGATCTCCTTGGGGTCGTGACCGCCCCGGCAACGAAGCGCGGGTACAAGGCCAGTCGTCGGCAACGATTTGCCTTGCACCGAACGCCGTCCAGGCGAGCCCGAGCAACATCGCCGCAATGA
>JANPCY010000400.1:0-4754 GCA_031431175.1 Steroidobacteraceae bacterium
AGCACGGGCTGCGCGGCGACAAGCAGGACAACATGGTCGAGTCGGAGAACTACACCGATCCTGTGCACGGCATCCCGGTGTTCAGTCTCTACGGCAAGCTGCGCCGGCCGACCGCGGCCATGATGGATACCTTCGATATCCTGCTCGTGGACCTGCAGGACGTCGGTTGCCGCGTTTACACATTTCTCACGACACTCCGTTACCTGCTCGAAGAGGCTGCGCGCAGCGGCAAGGCCGTGCGCGTGCTCGATCGGCCCAATCCGGTGGGGCGCCCGATCGAAGGCCTGTCCCTGACCCCGGGTTGGGAGAGCTTTGTCGGCGCAGGCGCGATGCCGATGCGGCATGGCATGACACTCGGGGAACTGGGCGGCTGGTTCGTCGCGAAACTCAAACTGGGCGCGGACTACGAAATCGTGACGATGGCGGGCTGGCAACCCGGGGAGCCGCCCGGCTATGGCTGGCCGCTGACTGAGCGCGCCTGGGTCAATCCGAGTCCCAACGCGCCCGGTCTTTCGATGGCGCGCTGCTACCCGGGCACGGTGATGCTGGAGGGCACGACGCTCTCCGAAGGCCGCGGCACGACACACCCGCTCGAACTCTTCGGCGCGCCGGACATCGATGCCCGTGCGCTGCTCGCAAAGATGCAGGCGATTGCGCCCGACTGGCTCGCCGGTTGCGCGTTGCGGCCCTGCTGGTTCGAGCCGACCTTCCACAAGCACTGCGGAAAGCTTTGTGCGGGCCTTCAGATCCACGTGGACGACGCGGGCTACCGGCACGAGGCCTTCCGGCCGTGGCGATTGATGGCACTGGCATTCCGGGCACTGCGCGCACTCTCGCCAGACTATCCGCTGTGGCGCGATTTTCCCTACGAGTACGAAACCGGAAAGCTCGCAATCGACGTCATCAATGGCGGGCCGCTGCTGCGCGAGTGGGTGGATGACCCCGCGGCAACGCCCGCAGATCTCGACTCATTGGCGCTGAAAGACGAAGCCGCCTGGCGCGAGTCGCGGCAGGCCTTCCTGCTGTATCGCTGATCACGCTGATGCCGGAACCCGCAAGCGTCGAAACGCGCACCGGGCTCGACCCCTGGGTCCGTGCCGAACTGCCGACCCCACCGACGCCGAAGGGACTCGGCTGGATGGCGGTGGTCGGGCCCGGTGTCATCGTGCTTGGCGCATCGATCGGCAGCGGCGAATTCCTGCTGGGCCCCGCGACCTTCGTAAAGTACGGGCTATCGCTCCTGTGGGTGACTGGTGTCGCGATTTTCTTTCAGACCATATTCAACACCGAAGTCATGCGCTACGTGGTCGCTACCGGCGAACCGGTGTTCACGGGCTTCATGCGCACACGTCCGTCGGCGAAGGCCTGGGCATGGTTCTACGCGGTTCTCTTTTTTCTGCAATTCGGCTGGCCGGCCTGGGCAGCGACTTCTGCCGCCGCGATGTTCTTCCTGTTTGCGGGACGCCTCGCCGGCCCGGCTGACGCGCCGCTCCTGTACTGGTTTGGCGTCTCGACATTCCTCCTCTGTGTGAGCTTCTTGCTGCTTGGCCGGCGCATCGGTCGCACGCTGGAGCTGCTGAACTGGGTGATGGTCGCGGCAATTCTCGGGGGCTTTCTGCTGCTCGCGCTTATTTTCGTGCCCGGAGAAACGTGGCTCGCCGCGGCGGCTGGCTTTGCCGGTTTCGATGTCGGAAGCGGCAGTTTCGTGTTCCTGCCCTCAGGTGCCGACTACTTCCTGCTCGGGGCGCTAGTCGCGTTTTCCGGCGGTGGTGGCATGCTGAATATCGCCCTCGGCAACTGGGCGCGCGACAAGGGCTATGGTATGGGCCAGCACGCGGGCTACATCCCCGCGGCCATCGGTGGTGAACGCGTCAACCTCGCCCATCACGGCTTTGTGTTCACACCCGACGCCGAATCCATGGGACGCTGGCGCGGCTGGTGGCGCATTGTCCGCGCCGATCAGTGGGGCGTGTTCTTCATCGGCGCGATCCTCGGCATGGCATTGCCGGCGTTGCTATACGTGACCTTTCTGCCGCATGGCACCGACATCCGCGGTCTCGGTATCAGCGCGGCACTGGCGGAGAGCATCGGCCAGCGCGCAGGACCAATGCTCGCTGGGACAGTCGCCATTCTCGGCGCGTGGCTGCTGTTCAAGACACAGCTCGACATTGTCGAGGGCATGACGCGAGCGGTCACCGATATCCTGTGGGGTGGCAGTGCCCGCGTGCGCCGCTGGCGGGGCGGCGATGTCCGTGCGGTGTATTACTCGGTGCTCGGTGTGGTCGTGCTGTGGGGAGTAATCGCACTGGCGCTGGCTGCACCGATAGTGCTGCTGCAGATCGGCGCCAATGTCGCGGGCGCCATCTTCATCGTCGCGTCGCTGCACCTGCTGTACATCATCCCGCGGCTGCTGCCGCCGGAACTGCGCCCGCCGATGTGGCGCCGGATCATGCTGGTCGCGATGGCCGTTTTCTACAGCTTCTTCGCGATTCTGGCGGCCAGCACCTTCTGGTGAGCGCGCAAAGAAAAAGCCCCGATCTTCGTCGGGGCCTTCTTGAGATGCCGGCCTCCTGCGCGCCCGGCTGGTGCACCGGGCAATCCTTCACCTTCCTTGATTTGCGCCGCTGGCGCCGCGAACCTCAGGGGCCGACACCCAGGCGTGAGGAAACAGCCTGCGTGCATTGTCCCGATAGATCTTGTCGATCACCGTTCGCGGCAGCGCGAGGCCCCGAAACGACCCCTCGAATTCGCCGGAATGCATCAGCGCATCGCCGGTCAGGAATCGCCAGTCCGCGAACCAGACCTCGTGAGCTTCGTCGGCGAGCTCGGCATCGCCCTGGTCACGACCTCCCGTGAGGTCAGTGCCATAGAGAATGCGATCCTGAAAATCAACAAAGAACGCACGCACTTTCTCGCGGTTGTCGACTGCCTGCCGCTGCAGGTGCACGAGGCGAGCGGCGAGGTCGACGGACGCGGCCGGATAGCGGGTGAGAAAACCCGCGATGCGCTCGACATCCCATTCGAGCGAGGCGAGATGCACGCCGACGAATTGCATCTGCGGATAGCGGTCGAGCAGCCGGTCGCGCGCGGCGAGCTGCTCCTCGTAACTTGGCCATTCCGGGTGCCGGAACATGTGGTAATGCGGGTGCTCTGCGAAATACTCTCGATCTCCGCGGACCGTCATCTGTTCGAGCGGCAGCCAGGCGTTCCGCGGTTCGCCCTGGTGCCCGAGCACGACTACGCCGCGCTCGACGAGCGCGCGAAAGACCGGCGTGAACCTTGCGTCGTCTATCATGACCGCGCGGCCATCGCTGTCGCGTAGCTGCATCCCGATGTCCTTCCAGACCTTGACGCCGACTGCGCCTTGCGCAAGAGCGTCATTGAGCTGTTGCTGGGTTCGCGGGAGCCATTCCGGTTGGTCGCTGCCGGCAGCGTCGAATGTCGCGGCAAATGCGACCCGCGCAGGGTATGCGCGCCGCAGCGCGACGGCATCCCGAAGCTGATCGGCGAGCGGCGGAAAGTCGCCGTAGTTGACGTTGATCGTCAGCAGACGGAAACCGTCGGTCCCGGCACGAGCCATGAAGACGGGCAGCTCGCCAGACAAATGCACGTGCGTGTCGATCTTGTCGAGGTCGTGGAAATCGTCCTCGCTGTACCGCTCTGCGGGTGAACCCGCCGACGCAACCGCGGCAACTGTGAGACACAGCAACAGGACGCCTTTGAACTGGCGGATCAATGCATTCATTGCGGCAGACCTGCCGTCGCGTATTGCTGGCGCAGCTTCGTCAGCGCCTCGTCGTTCAGAAACTGGCCGGCCAGGCGGGCGGCATAGAGCGATGCGCCGATGACCGGCGGAAACAACGGTGGCCGGCAGTCGTACGCGGGGCGTATCTGGCCCAGCGCATTGGTGAAGGCCTCGACCAACCTGGGCGATCCCGCGAATGCGCCGCCGGAAAACGAAACGGGCAGTAGCACCGTGTCAGGTACCGCGAGCGCCTGCCGGACCGCGAGGACTGTCGCCACCAACTCATTTGCCGCTCGCAGGAAGATCGCACGCGCCTCGACATCGCCGGCATTCGCCGCCTCGTGGACGAGGCGCGCGAATTGTGCGAATGCACCGCGCGTATTCGCGCTTTCGCCATAGATCCGGGCGCACAGGTCGAGGTCGGACTGCAATCCCAGCCGCTCGCGGACCACTGCGTGGAGCGGGCCTCGCTCTGCACGGCCATCGCTCATGCGCGAGAACAGGTTCATGCCCTCGCGTGCGATCCAGTACGCGGAGCCCTCGTCGCCGATGAGTTCGCCCCAGCCGCCCGCGCGCGCGGTGCGGCCCGCGTATTCGCCATAAGCCATCGAACCGGTTCCTGCGATGACACTGATGCCATCGCGGCAGGCGAGCGACCCCGCCCAGCTGCAGATCATGTCGTTGCCGCAGCGATATTTCGATGTATCGATGAGCGACGACGGCATGGCGTCCATCTGCGCGGTGCTCGCACTGTCCTCGCCATAGGCGGCCAGTCCGAAATAGGCGAAGCTGAGCTGCGCGGCATCCGCTGCACACTTGGCCAGGATCGCAGCGACGCCCTCGACGAGCAACCCGGTCGCTCGTGCAAAACCTTCCGACAGGTGACTCACGCTGCCGGCCACATGGCTCGCGCGAAGATTGCCCTGGCTGTCGATCAGCGCATACGCAGTCTTGGTGCCGCCGCCGTCAACGCCGAGAAACATGCGCGCGATCCTCCGGCCAGCCATGG
>JANPCY010000401.1:0-5687 GCA_031431175.1 Steroidobacteraceae bacterium
GGCGTCGGTCACCGCATTCACGTGCCAATCATTACGAACCCCCGGGTCCGCTTCATGATCGACGGCCGGCCATTCCAGTTCGAAGTCGGCCAGGCCTACGAGATCAACAACCAGAAAGTCCACAGCGTGATGAACAAGGGCACTGTGGACCGGATCAATTTCATATTCGACTATGTGCCGCCGGCGGTTCGTAACGGCGATACCGCTCGCGGATCGGTTCAATGACTGTGATGAGTTCGTCGAGGTGAGCGGCGTAGTTCTGCCAGTGGCCGACTGAGCGGTCATAGATCGGCTGGCGCACCTGTTCTGAACTCGGCGTGCGCACCGGCCGGCTGCTCTCGTAAAACCGCAGGCAAGCGTCCTCCCATGGCAATCCGCAGAATTCGAGCAGGCGCCGCACCTGCGACTCGAAGTCCGCGACGACTTCTTCGTACTGCACGGTCAGCACCTTCCCCGGCAGCACCTCGGCCCAGTGGTCCATCATCCGCTGGTACTGCAGGTAGTACTCGCCGATCTCCGTCAGGTCATAGGTAAACGCCTGGCCCTTCGCAAAAAGCTGTCGATAGCAACTGAGGCACGCGTCGAGCGGGTGGCGCCTGGCGTCGACGATCCTGGCTTGCGGCAGGATCAGGGAGAGAAACCCGATGGTGGGAAAGTTATTCGGGTTCTTGTCGATGAATCGCGCGGCGCCCGAGCGGCGGTGCATTTGTGCGTAGGCAAGATAGTCCTGGCCCAGCGACTGAAAGTTCTGCGGCTGGAGTTCTCGCACGGCTTCCGGATAGTTGATGCCATCGGCCCGATTGCGGTTCAGCCAGGTAGCGACGCGGCCGAGATAAGGTAGCTCACTCGTCCCTTCGACCTGGCTGTGAGTCGCGAGTATTTGCTCGAGCAGCGTCGAGCCCGAGCGCGGCAGGCCCAGGATGAAGATCGGTCCCGGATCGGCCAGGCCGGCGTCGCGACGGGATTGCAGGAAATCGGCGGAAAACACGCGGATCAGGCGATCGTTCATGGTCTCGGTCTGCACCGGATCGTAGGTGACTTCCGTGCGTTGCTTGGTGTTACCGGTCTTGTAGAAGCTCCAGGCGCGATCGAAGTCGCCACGATCCTCGCAGGCCTTGGCGAGTGCGAACAGGAAATTGACCTCGGACTGCACTGTGAGTCCCGCGCCGTCGACGCGACGCTCCATCTCGGCAACGGTAGCGTCATCAAACCGATAAGTCTTGAGGTTCGCGAGACTCCAGTAGGTCTCGCCGAAATCGGGCAACTGTCGGATGCACGCGTTGTAGGAGGCCACCGCCTCGTCGTAGCGGCCGACCGCCTTGAGGACATGACCGATGCCGATCAGCGCGCCGACGTGCCCCGGCCGCAGCTTCAGGCATTGCTCGTACGCCTCGATCGCTTCGTGCGTGAACGATCCAGGTGCCAGCGTCGAGCCGCGCAGGTAATACGCCTGCGCGTTGCCGGGGTCGAGCGCGATGGCCTGATCGAAGCATTGCAGGGCCTCGCCATAGCGATCCTGTTCCTTGCGCAGCCGCCCGAGGTCGAGGATTGCCAGCAGGAAATCCGGCGCCAGGGAGATCGCCTTTTCCAGCAGGCCCTCTGCCTCGCCGTCGCGCTCCGCCTTCAGGGCGATCAAGGCAAGCAAGCGCAGCGCATCGACATTGCGCGGGTTGTGACGAAGTATGCGGCGGTAGAAATGTTCCGCCTCGTCGAGGCGGCCCTCTTTCTGGTGTTCCGCGGCCAGCGCCATCAGGCGTCGTTCGGGCGACAGCGCAAAACAATGCTCGAAGGCCTGGTCCGCCTCGGCACCGCGACCGAGCATCGCAAGCGCTCGCCCGAGCGTGAACCAGGCGTTCTCGAGCTGTGGGTCGAGGTGGGTGGCGCGTTCCAGGTGGGGCAGGGCTTCGAGTGCGCGATTCTGCTTCACCAGCAGATGGCCGAGATCCTCATGAGGCTTTGCAAAGGTCGGCGCTGCGGCGATCACTTGCAGCAAAATCGATTCAGCCTCGGCCGCCCGGTCCAGCTTGATCAGCAATGCGCCCAGGAGCGCCTGCATATTGACGTCGCGCGGGTAGTCGTCGAGCGCCGACCGGCATCGAGTCTCGGCTGCGCCGAGATTACCCGAGTTGATCAGTGCGATCGTCTGGTCGAATACGGCCTTCGGCGCAAGCAGCAAACGCAAGCAGGGTGGCTCCACTCCGTCAATTCAACCGCAAAGCCTACTTGATCGGCTCGACCGCTGCGCGCCACGCCTGGTCCGATTGCCGAGTGCCTTGTGGCAAGATCGGCACCATGACGCGCCGCCTGACGTTGAGCCTCGATGCCGTGATCGTCGCGGTCACCGCGGAGCAGCCGCGCATTTTGACCACGACGCGGTCGGATCAGGCCGCGATCCCCGCGCTGCCCTTTGGGCCGCTGAACACCGATCGGGACGCTACGCTCGAACTAGGCCTGCGGCATTGGGTCGTGACGCAGACCGGCCACGATCTTGGCTATGTCGAGCAGCTCTATACCTTTGGCGACCGCGAACGGCAAAGCGGTGCCGGCGGCACCCGTCATCTGTCGGTGGCCTACCTTGCCCTGGTCCGCGAAGAGCGGCCCGCGCCGGGCGCCGCCTGGCTTGACTGCTATGACATCCTGCCGTGGGAGGAACGCAGGCACGGCGTTCCCGCCATTGTCACGGACACGTTGTTGCCAGCGCTTACGCGCTGGGCCGGCAACAATGCCGCGCGCCGCCAGCGGGTGGAATCCGATTTCGGCGGCCGGCGACCCTGGGATCCGATCCGCGTTCTGGAACGCTACGAACTCCTGTATGAGGCGCGACTGGTGCCGGAGTACCAGCGCGACCGCGGCGACAAGCCGAAGCCGGTTGCGGCAGGCACGGAACTTGCCTATGACCACCGCCGCATCGCAGCAACTGCCCTCGGCCGGCTGCGCGGCAAGCTCAGGTACCGGCCGGTCGTATTCGAGCTGTTGCCCGAGAAATTCAGCCTGTTTCTGCTGCAGCGCACCGTCGAGGCGCTGACCGGCACGCGCCTGCACAAGCAGAACTTCCGGCGGCTCATCGAGCACGGCCGGCTGGTCGAGGCGACCGGGACCCTGGACCGGCCCACCCGGGGCCGTCCGGCGGAGTTGTTCCGTTTCCGCCGCGAGGTAGTGCGCGCCCGCCTTTTCTGATCTATAATACTCACTTAGAGCATAAATGAAGTGAGTGCCGCCATGGGCAGCCTTGCAGGCGTCCTGCCGGACGTCGAGATCGCCGTCATCGAGCCGCTGATCGCCGAGATCGAGGCGCTGAAGGCGTCGCGTCGTGCGGTGATCCTGGCCCACAACTACATGACCCCGGACATCTACCACGGCGTCGCGGACCTGCGCGGCGATTCGCTCGCGCTCGCCCGCATGGCCGAAAAGGTCGACGCCGAGGTCATCGTCATGGCCGGCGTCCATTTCATGGCGGAAACCGCCAAGCTGATGAACCCCGCCAGGACCGTGCTGATCCCCGACCTGCGCGCCGGCTGCTCGCTTGCGGAGTCCATCACCGGCGCCGACGTGCGCCTGCTGCGGGATCGCTATCCGGGAGTGCCGGTCGTCAGCTACGTGAACACCTCGGCCGAGGTCAAGGCTGAGTCCGACATTTGCTGCACCTCGTCCAATGCGGTGGCCGTCGTCGAGTCGCTCGGGACCGATCGCGTGATCTTCCTGCCGGACCAGTACCTGGGTCGCTGGGTCGCATCGCAGACCGGCGTCGACGTGATCCTCTGGGAAGGTAGCTGCATGGTGCACGAGCGCTTCACCGGCGAGGAACTGCGCGGCTATCGCGAGAGCCACCCCGGCATCCAGATCATTGCGCACCCGGAATGCCCTCCGGACGTTCTGGCGGAGGCCGATTACGTCGGCTCGACATCCGGCATGATCTCCTGGGTCGAGCGCAACCGCCCGCGCCGGGTCGTCATGGTCACCGAGTGCTCGATGTCCGACAACGTCGCGGCGGAGATTCGCGACGTGGAGTTCGTGCGGCCCTGCAATCTCTGTCCGCACATGAAGCGGATCACCCTGAGAGGCATTGCCGACTCTCTGCGTCACCTGCGCCACGAAGTGACGATCCCGCCGGCGATCGCCGAGCGCGCGCGCCGCGCCGTCACGCGGATGCTGGCGGTGAACGCATGATCGTGGATGACTTTATTACGGCACCCGCCGTGGTCGTTGGCGGCGGCATCGCCGGGCTTTCGACGGCGCTTGCGCTCGAGGGCTGCGTCGTCGTCGCCAACGAGCCGATCGGCGGTGGCAGCTCCAGGTTGGCTCAGGGTGGCATCGCCGCCGCACTCGATCGCGCCGATTCCCCGGCCTTGCATGCGGCGGACACGCTGCGCGTCGCCGCGGAGCTTGCCGACCCGGACATCGTCGCGCTGGTGACGCAGGCGGCAGCCGGCCGGATCGAGTGGCTGCGGGAGCGCGGCGTCGCATTTGATCTCGCGCCATCCGGGGCGCTTCAGCTCGGCCGCGAAGCGGGGCATGGCCGGCACCGCATCGTGCACGCGGGCGGTGACCGCACCGGCGCGGAGGTCATGCGCGCAATGCGCGATGCGGTCCTGCAACGCCCGGACCTCCAGTTGCTGGAGAACTTCGAACTGATCGACCTGGTGACCTCCGGCGATCGTGCCGCCAGTGTGTTGCTCGAGGGCCCCGGCGGCCTGCGCCTCGCCGTGCTTGCACAGCATGTCGTGCTCGCTACCGGCGGCATCGGCGGCTGCTTTGATCGCACGACAAATCCGCCGACTTCGCGCGGCGCAGGCCTTGCAGCCGCTGCGCGCCGTGGCGTACGGCTTGCCGATCTCGAGTTCGTGCAATTCCATCCGACCGCGCTCGCGGTTGACGCCGATCCACTGCCCCTGCTGACCGAGGCGCTGCGCGGCGCCGGTGCCGTGCTGCTCGACGAGTCGGGCAGACGATTCATGACCGACATTCATCCCGATGCAGAACTCGCGCCGCGCGACGTCGTCGCGCGCAGCGTATTCGCGATGAATGAGCAAGGGCGACAGGTATTGCTGGACGCGACCGGCATTGCTGATCTGCCCACGCGCTTTCCGGGTGCCTGTGCCCTGGCCGGAGTCGCGGGGCTGGATCCCACGCGGCAGGCGTTGCCGGTTGCGACCGCCGCGCACTTTCACATGGGTGGCATCGCCACCGACCCGCACGGCACCACTTCGCTCGCTGGTCTGTGGGCCTGCGGCGAGCTCGCCGCAACCGGGCTGCACGGCGGCAACCGCCTGGCGAGCAATTCGCTGCTCGAAGGGTTGGTGTTCGGCGAGCGCATCGCCCGGGCAATCCGCGCGACGAATCTGCCGCCGCCACAGGGTTCGCTCGAGGTGCCGCGCCGGCTGCGGGCGCCGGGCACCGATATGCAGCGCATTTCGTTGCTCAGGCATCTCGTCGGCCGCAGTCTCGGCCCGTTGCGATCAGCCGCGTCGATGATCGCGGCGATGCACCGGCTCAATGTCTGGGCTTCGGCCTCAGGCGCCGAGGACGATCTGATCCTCATCGCTCGCAAGCTCTTGCATGCGGCGCTCAGACGCCGCGAGTCGCGCGGCGCGCATCAGCGTAGCGATTATCCGCAGGCCGCGGCCGGTGCGCCGGCGCACCGTTTCCTGCGTCCCGAGCCGGCACCCGTCGTGACCCTGGAGCTCCTG
>JANPCY010000402.1:0-5770 GCA_031431175.1 Steroidobacteraceae bacterium
CACCCTGGCGCAGGTGGTAAAGCCGGGCGCGCCAATCATCTACGGCTCATTTACCTCGAATGTGGACATGCAAAGCGGGGCGCCGGCACTCGGCACACCGGAGTACACGAAGGCCGCGCTGGCGAGCGGCCAGATCGCGCGTCGGTTGCGCCTGCCACTGCGCTCCAGCAACACGACCACATCCAATTGCGTTGATGCGCAGGCGGCCTATGAGAGCGGGATGTCCTTGTGGGGCGCGATCATGGGACACGCCAATCTTGTCTACCACGCCGCTGGCTGGCTCGAGAGCGGCCTCACGGCATCCTTCGAGAAATTGATCACCGACGCTGAAATGCTGCAGATGATGGCCGAGTTCCTGCGGCCGATCGAAGTCAACGCCGGCGAGCTCGCGCTTGACGCGATCGCGGAAGTCGAACCCGGTGGCCACCACTTCGGAACCGCCCATACGCTGGCCCGATTCGAAACCGCGTTCTACATGCCAATGCTGTCCACCCGCCAGAATTTCGAGTCCTGGCAGGAGGCCGGCAGCCTGGACGCCGCGCGGCGCGCGAACGGCATCTGGAAGCATTTGCTGGCCGAGTACCAGCGACCACCACTGGATCCGGCCATTGAGGAGGCGCTCACCGAATACGTGGCGCGCCGCAAGGGAGAAACTTCATGAGACCGACCCTCAACATTCTGAGCGACGAGCTCATCGGCCGGATCCTCACCGAGGCGAAACGGATCATGGCCGAGGTCGGCATGGAAATCTGTGGCCCCAAATTGCGTCAGCGCCTGCTCGATCACGGGCTTAAGACCGGCGAGGGCGGCGATCGCGTGCTGTTCCCGGCCGACGTCGTCGATCGCGCCACTGCCAGCGCGCCCAGGTCCTTCACGCTTTATGACCGCGACGGACGGCCGCATGCGGAGATTGGCGGATACAACGTGCACTACGTGCCCGGCTCAAGCGGGCTCAAGATCATGGACCACCGCAATGGCGAGACCCGGCTCGCCAACTCGACCGATTTTGTCGAATACGCCCGGCTCTGCGATGGCCTCGAGCACATTGCCTACCTTGCCACGGCGTTCTCGACCAACGCCGATATCGAGGCGCAGGTATCCGACGCCTGGCGCTTGTACATGGCCATGGTCAACTCGAAGAAGCCGGTCGTGTCGGGCGCATTCGGCGAACACGGCGTTCCACGCATGGCCGAGATGATGCAGCTCTTCCGTCGCGACCGCGCCGAGCTGATCACAAAGCCGATGTCGATCTTCACCGTCACCGCCACTGGCAATTTCCGTTTTGGCGAGGATTCCTGCCAGAACCTGCTCGATTGCGTCGAAGCCGGCATCCCGATCGAGATCGTCCCGGTCACGCTGATGGGGCTCATCGCGCCGGTGACGCTGGTCGGCGCACTCGTTTTTCACTGCGTGGACGTGCTGACTGGCATCACGATGGCGCAGATCGTGAAGCCCGGGGCGCCGGTGCTGTTCGGCGGCGCGCCCGCGACATTCCACATGAAAGCGGCCAGCGCGCCGATGGCTGCCATCGAGGCGCAGCACCTGAACGTCGGCTATGTCGCGATCGCCAAGTCGCTCGGCCTGCCGACCCAGGCCTACATGGCGCTCAGCGACGGCAAGTTCCTCGATGCGCAGGCGGGCGCCGAAACCATGACGAGCGCCATGCTGGCTGCGCTCGCCGGCGTCAATTCGGTGTCCGGACCCGGCATGCTCGACTTCGTGCTGACCTTCAGCCTGCCGAAGCTGGTGTTCGACAATGAAGTCTGCGGTCAGTGTTTACATTTCGTGCGCGAGATTCGCGTGCTCGAGGACCTGCCGGCCGCCGATCTCGTGAGCTACCTCCGGCAAAACCTCCACCTGATAACCGCACCGCACACGCTGAAGTACTGGCCGCAGGAGTTGTACCTGACCGACCCGGTCATCGACCGGGAAAACCGCGAGAACTGGGCCACGGCCGGATCGAAGGATCTCTATCAGCGCGCCTGCGAGCAGGTGGGCCGGCGCCTCGCAGCGTATGCGCCATTCGATACCGATGCGGCCATCGATGGCGAGCTGCGCCGCCTGATCAAGGCCGGCTTGAAGGATCAGACGGAATTGCCGGCGCTGCCACCACCGCCAGATCATTCCTCCGATCCGGCCGCGACCGGCCGGCGCAGGCGGACCGGGCGGCGGCCGTCGTGATCCGTGCGATCACGCCCGCCGCCGTGCAAAGCGCTCAGCGCCGCCCCACCAGCCCGCGGTGCAGGCGCGCATCGTGGGGGCGGAAGTGCTCGGTGAACCATGTGGACAGGCGCCGGCCGAGCGCTTCGGGGTTGTAGTCTGCCGGTGATTTGACGGTGTCACTGATGTCCAGGATGTCGTCCAGCAGCCGCTCGTGGTCGTCCTTGTGCTCGGTGACGGAGAGGTAATCCAGCTTGCGCATTTCGCGTTCCTCGAGCGCAAAGTGCGCCGCGGTGCGCGCGTGGATCTCGCCGAGCGCGGCAACGACCATTTCAGCGTCAGCAGCAGGCCCCAGGGATTCATGCAGCGCATTGATCATCGCGATCAGCTCGCGATGCTCATGGTCCACGTCGGGCAGGCCGATCGTGAATTCATCACGCCAGGCGATCAGGCTCACAGCATGTCCTCCAGTTCCGGGCTGCGTCATCGCCAGGTGAACCCCTCGCCCGTGCGGAACTCGATGACGAAATTCTGACCGGGTTGCAGATCGATTGTGCCCGCACGTACCTGGTCGAAACCGTCCTCGCGGCCGCTGTCGCGCATGCGCACGACGATCGACTGCGGGCCCGCGGGAATCCGGAAGGTCCGGAACACGGTGGCAGCACCATCATTCCACAGGCCCGACGGCGAGTGTGTGCCGCGATAGAGCAGCTTGCCTTCGCGCTCGAGTTCCACGTACACCGGCCAACGCTCACGCGGGCAGTCAACCGGACGGCGCATGTTGGGTTTCAGGTCCGTCATCTGTTGCGGCGTCAGCGGCTTGCACTCGATCTTGGTCGCGGTCGCATGCCGGATGGACAATCGCATGACGGCTTCGTTCTGGTCGAGCTGACGCCAGGCCGGCCTGGTGGCAAGTACTGCGGTGAGGCCGGCAAGGGCACCGAGCAGTAGCGCGATGCCGGCGGCGCGGATGGCCACGGGCCAGCGCGGGCCGGAAGGCAGCAGGCCGGGTTTGCCGGTATCCGCCTCGCTGAGCGGCAATGGCGGCAGCGACGCCAGCCCATGGCGAAACGCAGGCAGGTCCGCTGCCCATGAAAGCGCGATGCGTTCACGCGGCACGCGCGCACGCAGCCACGGGTCGCGCTGTCCTGCAATGCGCTCCTCGGTCCAGCGCTGACCGAAGCGCTGGTAACAGGCATTCGCCCCGCAGCCCGCGATTACGACCCCGTCGGCCAGGCGGCGCGAGAACACGAAATCGATGAATGAGGGCGGCAGCATGCCGATGCAGGGCATTTGCGCGACTGCGGAGTTGCGGCGCAGGTCCGCGCCCATCGAGCCTGCGTGCTCGCAGGCAAAGACCACGAGCCGGTCCTCGCCCGAAAGCGAGGCGCAGGATTTCTTCAGCTGCTCCCGCAAGGCCACGAGCGGCAATTGCGGCAATTCGATGCCGGCCGAGAACTCGCTGGCGCTGCGGAATGGCGTCGCCGTCGGACAGGCGCCGACACAAAGACCGCAACTGAGGCAGCGATCGGCATTCACGACGGCCTCGGCCGAGTAATTCTGCGAGTCGCTGCGCGGCTCGAGCGACAGCGCTCCAAATGGGCAATCGGCAACGCATCTGCCGCAGCCATTGCAGTTCAGCAGGCTCACCTGCGCGACTAGTGGACTTCGCTTGTATGGCAACCACGGCATCAGTCCGAGCAGCAGCAACATACCGCCGAGAACTTGCCAGACCGTCACCCCGCCCCACCGCTGAACCAGCGGATACGCGGGCAGGTAGAACCAGTCGAGCCCGATTGTCTCCGGCACGACATCGAGGTCCGCACGCGCCTGACTCACCGCGGGCAGTGCGATCGAAAGCACCAGCAGCGAACCCAGTACCAGCAACCCGAGTCCGCGCGCCGGCTGGATCCGCGCGTCCGAGTGCCGATGGATGTGGATCCACATGAACAACAGCAGCAGCAGCGGCGCGGCAATGTGAATGAACGACATCAGCGTGAAGAAGCGGCTCGACAGCGACAATTCATTGACAAAATTTCGCGATATCGGCTCGCCAAACAGCGGCAGCACGTCCAGGAGCTCCGCAGTCGTCACCGCGACGTACTGCGCCATCACGTCCCAGACCAGCCAGTAACCGGTGATCCCGCTCAAATAGATGAGCATCAGCAACGGCAATCCTGTGATCCAGCCAAACCAGCGCTTGCCGCGCATCTGGTCGAGCGCGAACTCGCGCAGCAGGTGCACGAGCGCAATAGCCACCAGGCCGTCGGACGCATAGCGATGCAGGCTGCGCATCACGCCGCCGGCCCAGGGTTGCGCATGTGTCAGCGCCTCGATCGTGTCGTAGGCGCGCGTGATGCCTGTATCGAAAAATACGTACAGGTAAATGCCGCTGACCACGACCACCCAGAAAAAGAACCAGCCGAGCGCCCCGAGCTGCAGCAGCGGATTCCAGGCCGGTGTGAACACGCGGGAGCACAGCGCCTCGAGCGCGCCGAAGACCGCGCGCAGCCATTGCCGCGGATTCGCCGTCACGATGTCCTGCGCCAGCTGCGCCACAGAAACACGGCGATGCCCGTGAAGCACATGACGCCGATGATGCCGCTCAGCACGATCGACCAGTCGAACCGGTAGCGGCCAGTCTTCGGGTCGAAGACCGTGCAGAATAATCGCACACCCTCGATCATGGCCTCCAGTGTATCCTCGCGCGCCCGCTGGCCGATCGCCAGGCGCTTCAGCGGGTCGACCAGCTGCCGCGGCTCGAATTCCTGTCCGTACACCTGGCGGAACACGATTCCGTCCCCATCCACGATCGTCGCCTGGATCATGTGATCGAATCCACGCGACGTCGGCGCATAGGTGAAGCCGAGCGCCGCCAGCAGCGTCCGGATGGTCGCTGCATCTGCCGAGCCGAATACCCAGTCCGGCGGAAATGGCCCGCGCGCGGCTGCGAATTCACGCATGCGCTCCGGAGTGTCATTTGCGGTATCGAAGCCGATCGTCAGCACGCTGAACGATCCGGGCCCCAGCACAACGCGGGCCGTCTCCGCGACCTGCTTCAGCCAGGTCGTGGTCGTCGGGCAGATGCCGAAGCAGCTGGTGTAGACCGGGCTGATGATCAACGCGCGGCCGCGAAACTCCGCGAGCCTGCGAAGCTTCCCTTGCTGATCCGTGAAAGCAAGGTCGGGAAGCTTCCGCCCTATCGCGGCCTGGCTGGCCTGCAGCGCCCCCTTTGCGTCAAAGGCAGGCAGCTCGGGATCCGGTGTCGAAGCGAACGCCGTCATTGCGACCAGCATCGCCGCGGCGACTGTTGCAGCGCACCTCACGCTGCACTCTATCGCATTGGCCAGATTTCGGAGAGATACTTCCAGTTGACGAAGTAGTACAGCACGAAGGCGATGAAGAACACGCCGACGAGCACCAGCGTGCCCGGGATGCGCATGGTCCCTGCGCTGCCATAGGTGGCGACCGCCCCCGAGATCGGCTGCCCGGAAGGCGCCGCCAGGATGATCTTGTCGCGCACCGGCTTGCCGAAGAATACCGAAGTCACGACGATCACGATGAACATCAGGCCGCCGATCGCGGCGGCGATCGCCGACAAGCCATTGAG